>NZ_JABAIW010000068.1:0-20348 GCF_014231265.1 Clostridium sp. DJ247
CACGTTAAAGACTTTTAATCAGTCTAAAGTTCGTGTTTTTGAAAATCTAAGAAACTTTGATAAACTCGTACCTCAAACATATCAAAGATTCTAAGATTTTCAAAAAACACTTCACTAAGACTGATAAAAAAGTTTTTAAATGTGCTTTCAGTTTTGGCAACACATTCCTGCGTATAAGTTGAATTTTCACTTTTACTACTTATTAAGTATATAGCTAAAATTAGTTACCTGCTAAAACTAATTCTTTTAATGCTCTAGCAAATTGGTCAGGACAAGAAGTTCCCTTACTGCCACAATTAATACCATTTAATTTTTCTACTATATCTTTAACATTCATTCCTTCAAGAAGCTTGGACACTCCTTGTAAATTTCCGTTACATCCACCTATAAAAGATATATTTGTAACTTTATTATCTACTACATCAAAATTTATTTCTTTAGCACAAACTCCATTTGTTTTAAAACTATACATAACTTCACCCTTCTTAAATATTGTTAGTTCATAAACATATTATACATAATATATAATATTGTCTCAAGAAAATAATTTATTAATTATTATTACCCATTTTACGTTACATTCATATTATATATGTAGGGAGGTGATAACATTGCACTATCTATACTTATGTAATACTTCTTCTGATTACGTATCAAAGATTAATTTAAGTACTTTTAGTGAAGAAAATAGAATTTATTTAAAGCCCGAAGATATGAAAGATAAAATCGGCCCCCATGGAGCATGTATATATAAGAATAAACTTATAGTAGCTAATAGCTACAGTAACAGTATATCTATTATAAACATACCAGATGAGTTAGAAGAAAGCAGTTACTATATAGGAGTTAACTGCAATGATGTAGCGGTTTTTCAAGATAAAGCTTATATAATATGTGGAGATTTAAACAGTTTAATTGTATTTGATCTTATAGAAAATAAAGTAGTAGAAGAAGTACCCTGTGGAAACTTGCCTCATAGCATATGTTTAAATAAAGAAAAAAAGCTTTTAGTAGTATCTAATATGCAGGATGATAGTATTACATTAATTGATTGTGCTAGTAATGAAAATGTAAAAAATATTAGAGTAGGAGCTTATCCAACTAAGGCACTATTTACAGTGGACGGACAACATGCCTTGATATGTGAAAGTAATATAGGTTCGGATTTTAAAGGAAGCATATCTGTGTTATCGTTAAAAAATTTTAAAATAATAAATAGAATAATTACGGGAAATTCACCAATAGACATGTACTGCAATGAAAGACTATGTTTTGTATCTAACTTTGGAGATGGTACCATAAGTATTTTAGATATAAATCACTATAGAGAAAAAGAAAAGATAATAGTAGGTGGTATGCCAAGAGGAATAATAGAACTTAGTGGAAATATATATGTTGGGGATAACTATAACAATCTGCTAATCAAAGTTAACACTAGGGATGGAACTAAAGTTCATATACCTGTAGGAGGAGAGCCTACAGGTATGATTTTCACATAAAAATATATTAATCACTTATAAGCAACTGAATAATTTTGTCATATAAAGCTGAATAATTACTTTTCCACCTTTGACATAAATCCTTTGCCTGTTGGTTAGAACCTACATTTATTTTAAGATCAATAAGTAGAGAGCCGTTTTCTATAGTTTTTAGATTTACAATAAAGTTATTCGTGTTTTCCACAGTATAATCAGCAGTTACACTAATTTCCTGCCTAATATTTTTAATTTGAGATTTTAAATAGTTATCTATAGTTTCTATTTTACTAGCAGAAATTCTACTCTGAAACAATGATAATACTTTTATTCCTTTATCTGTTATAACAAGTCTATGTGTATTTGATTCATCAGTATAACGGATAAAACTAGAAGAAACTAATTCTGATAAATACTGCTGAAGAGTAAAATAGTTAATAAAATTGTTTTCAAGTATAATTTGTGTTACTTGATTGTTAGAGATTGGGAAATTGATTTTATTAAATATGTAAAGCAACAGAAGCTTATTTTCCGCTAATTCCAATGTATCTTCAAACATTCCTTACCCTCCTGGTAAATTATTAATTTTATAACAATTATATTTAATATTATAGCATAAAAAAATAATAAATAAATAAAGCACTGATTATAATATCAGTGCCTTATTAATTTATTATTTTTTATAGTTATTACCGTTAACTAGTTGTGTTTCTGCCATAGAGATTAGTCTTTTTACCATTTCTCCACCAACTCTTCCGCAATTTTTTGATGTAACTTCACCCCAATAATCTTCTGATCCTTGGTGAACACCTAAATTAAGCTCTTCAGCTATTTCATATTTCATGTTATCTAATATTGGATGAACATCAGGGACTAACTGAGTTCTTCCACTTCCTGATTGTCCTAGTGCCATATTAAGTTCCTCCTTTAATTATGTATTGTAGTAATAGTTTGGATTTTTATTAAGTGTTTATTCTGTAATCTTAAAGGAAGATTAGGAGAACTTATCCACTAAAATATTAATAAAAAATTTACCTAATTTAAGTAATATTTATTAATGAAAAATACTATATAAATTTATAAGAATAAATAAGGGTGGAGGGAAAATATTGAATTTTAGGTTAACAAAAAAAATCTTATTGGTATTCGTATTACTTTTCGTAGCAGTAATGATGTCTATTTTTATTAATTATAATGATATTGGTGTATTTATGAGTAGAAACAAAAAATTACCCATTTATTGTGTTGATACTAATGAAAAAAAAGTTGCTATAAGTTTTGATGTAAGCTGGGGAACTGATAACACAGAAAAGATTTTGGACATACTTGATAAATATAATATTAAAGCTACTTTTTTTATAGTTGGGGGATGGATAGATGATTCACCTGATAAGCTAAAGGAAATTTTTAATAAGGGACACGAAATAGGAAATCATTCAAATAGACATCCGGATATGACAAAGCTATCAAGAGATAAAATTATAGAAGATATAGTTATTTGTGATGCTAAGGTAAGGAAAGTAACTGGTGAAGGAACAAAACTTTTTAGATTTCCGGAGGGAGCGTATAATGATTTGGCAGTAGAAGCTGTAAAAGAGACAGGACACTATAGTGTTCAATGGAATGTAGATAGTATAGACTGGAGGGAACAAGGAGCAGACATTGAATATAATAGAATTATAAGTAAAACAAAGCCTGGTTCTATTTTACTTTTTCACAACAATGCAAAATATACACCAGAGAATTTACCAAGAATCATAGAAGAACTTCAGAGCAAAGGTTATAGTTTTGTTAAGATTGGTGATTTAATTTATAAGGATAACTACCGTATAGATGCTGTAGGTAAGCAAGTGAAAAATTAAAAAATGTTATAAATTTTAAATTTTATATAGTTATATGATTAAAATTTTATGAGACTAAAGCTATGTATAAATTATACTAATTGCCATGTAAGAATTATTGAATGAAAGTATAAATTTGTATTATAATGGAAACATCAGCATAAACTTAAAGAGGAGGTATTATTGAGAAACCAATAAGGTAGTATAAAAAGCCATACCTTGCTTAAAATAATTCTAAGTAAGTATTTTACAGGAGGTATGGAAATGAAAACAATAGCTATTATTGGAGGAAGTAAAAATTTTAATAATCGTTTATCAAAAATGCTTAAGTCTGCCAACATTGAATGTAAAGCATATACTAAGTATATGGTGAAAAAAGAAAGTCATTATGATTATGTGGTTCTTAACTCCAACAGCAGTATCAAAGATGTGTTAATAAATGGAGGATACTGTTTTGTTAACATGGACTTAATTGATATTAAAAGCAATAATGCTAATGTTTATGGAAATATAATAACATATGGATTTGGAAGCAAAAATACTGTGACGGTTTCCAGTATGGAAGATCACAATAGTTTTGTTTACTGCCTTCAAAGAGATGTAAATTACAATGCATTAGGAATTATAGAACCTGAAGAAGTACCTGTGGAAATGGAATTTGGCAGTGAAGAAGATATATATGTAGCTATGGTTGGGATTACAATTATACTAATAGAAGGAAAAGATATTGATAGTTTCTCAAAGAGAAAAAACTATTTGGTATCAAAATAATAAATAAGTACAACTTATAAGAATATTTACTGAAATTTTTGAATAATTATATGTTGATAAGATAATTTAAAACTAAGGGAAAGAGGGGTTATGATGGATAATTTAATGTTAAATAATAAGATTTATCTTGAGGGGGAAGTAGTCTCAGAATTGGAGTTCAGCCACGAAATGTATGGAGAGGGTTTTTATACATTTTTTATTGAAGTTCCAAGATTAAGTGATGCTAAAGATGAGCTATTTGTTACAGTTTCTGAAAGACTTATAAGTGGAATTAACATCAAAATTGGTTCCCAATTAGTAATAGAAGGACAATTGAGATCCTATAATAAATTTGTAGATGGGTCTAACAGACTGATACTAACTGTGTTTGCAAGAAACATAAGCGTATGTGAAGAAAGAAGTAAAAATCCTAATCAAATATTTTTAGATGGATTCATATGTAAACAACCTGTCTATAGGACAACTCCTTTTGGAAGAGAAATTTCGGATATGTTGCTTGCGGTTAACAGAGCATATAACAAATCTGATTACATACCAACCATTGCTTGGGGAAGAAACTCTAGATTTTGTAAGACATTAGCGGTTGGTGACAATATAAGAATTTGGGGAAGATTACAAAGCAGAGAGTATCAAAAAAAGATTTCGGATAGTGAAATAATCAAAAAAGTTGCGTATGAAGTTTCTATATCTAAAATGGAGAGAATTGGAGCTGACGGTGAGACTACTGTTAGTGAATTAGAAGAAACCAGCGAATTTAATAATGATATTTCAGTAAAAAGTGATGAAAGAATAGAAGGAAATTTAGAGAGTAAACAACAAATATCTTAATAAATAAAAAAGCAGTGAACATTAAGACACATTCGCTGCTTTTTTATTTAGATAAGCCTATAGATTACTTTCTAAGGTCATCAAGTATCTTTGTTTTATCTTTTGTCTTGTCATCTACATGTTTGATTATCTTAGCAGGTGTACCAGCCACAACTACTCCTTCAGGAACATCTTCTACTACAACAGATCCGGCTGCTACAACAGAACCTTTACCTATTTTTATACCCTCTAATATAACTGCGTTAGCCCCTATTAGCACGTCGTCACCTATTTCACAAGGTGATTTGCTTGGTGGTTCTAATACTCCAGCTACTACAGCACCAGCTCCAAGATGAACTCTTTTACCTAGCTTTCCTCTAGCACCTACCACTGCGTTCATATCTACCATAGTGCCTTCTCCAATTTCAGCACCTATATTTACAACAGCACCCATCATTATAACAGCGTTTTTATCTATTGTAACTTTGTCTCTTATTATTGCACCAGGTTCAATTCTAGCCTGTATATTTTTTAGATCTATAAGAGGGATAGCTGAATTACGTCTATCATTCTCAATTCTGTAGTGTTGGATTTTATCCTTATGAGTATCTAAGAAATTAGAAACTTCATCTGACTCACCAAAAAGCACATAAAAATTACTACCATTATAATATTCTATATCACCTAAATCACTAGCTTCAATATTACCCTGTAAATAGACTTTAACAGGAGTAGATTTTTTTGCCTCTTTTATGTATCTTGCAATTTCATATGGATCAGTTAAATTATAGTTCATATGTAAGAACCTCCTTAGTTAAGTATTTTAGTCCACTAATAACATTATAATAAATATATTTTGCAAGTTAAAGGGGTAAAGCATATTTTTCAGTAACAAAATACAACTTTGAAAAATAATCTAATAGTAAAGTGCTTGAGGAGGTAGTTAAATGGATTACGAAGTTAAAGACTGCATAGATGCAGGAAGTGCTTATTGTCCTTGAGAGATAAAAATGCGATAGAATTGAAGGACTCTGGGAGCTAATGTTTTTTAAGCCCCCAGAGGGTTATTTCAATTTCTTCAGTATCATCATGCCAAATAATAGAATCTACTATAGACTCTATTAACATTCTTCTATCATTGATATCTGGAATAGTGTTAATAGTCTTATTAAAGTAACTTAAGGATGACATTACTAAATCAATATTATATTCCTTTTTATTTATATGATGCTTTTGGTTCAAAAGGTCATTGTACTGAATTTTTAGATCTTCTAATTCATGGTTTCTTTTACTTATTTCTTCTAATATAAATTTCGAAAAATTTTTATCACGGTTATCTGCAAGCTGTGATACTAAGTTTCTTATAGATTGTTCAGCAGCATCTATTTTTTCTTTCATATTATACAAAGCAGAATCCTTATTTATGCTTGATAACTCTTTTTTAGTTTTTAAAAGCTCCCTAAGTATGGTTTCTTTATTTAATTCTTTCAAGTTACCAATAACCATGGATTCCAATACATCTAATCTAATATTTTTGCAATTACAAAGCTTTCCAAGAGATTTATCTTTTTTAGAGCATACATAATAGTGATACTTTTCTCCAGTTAGCGCACTTTTGTGACCATGCTTTACAAACATTAAGCTGCCGCACTTTCCACACCTTAAAATTCTCGTTAACAGTGCTGTTTGAGATATACCTATTCTAGCAGAGCCATTGTTTTTGTTATCTAATATCTTTTGAACTTCTAACCAAGTATCAGGTTCTATTACACCTTTGTGTTTAGATACTGCACAGATCCACTCACACATGTTTCTTTCATAGGAAAGATTTTTTGTTTTGTTATATGTAAGCATACCGCTGCCGTTTGCTTCTCCTGCTGTTATCATACCTTTGCCTTTTAAATATTCCAATACCTCTGAATTAGATTTTACATATATAGGATTTCTAAGAATATCTTTTACTTTTTGCGCATTCCATTGTCCACCTTTTTTAGTTTTAATGCTATTACCATAAAGCCATTTAAAGGTTCTATTAAGACTTTTAAGCTCCATAAATTTATTATATACAACATTAATGGTTTCTAATTCTTCTGGAATTTCTGTTAGCTTATACATGCTTCTTTCTTTCATTTCATCATCAAAATATATTATTTTTTCTGATTTGTAGCCAAGAGGAGTTTGGCCTCCAAGCCATCTGCCTGTCTTTGCTAGCTGCAGCATGTTATCTCTTACACGTTCAGCTATGGTTTCACGTTCTAATTGAGCAAATACACTGGCTATGTAAACCATAGCTTTTCCCATAGGGGTACAGGTATCAAACTGTTCTTTTATACTTACAAAACTCACAGCATGCTTCTGAAGTAATTCTAGAGTAGTAGAGAAGTCTGCCACATTTCTTGATATTCTATCAAGTCTATAACATATTAGAACGTCAAACCTTTTCTTCTTAACATCCTGCAGTAGCTCCTGAAACTTAGGTCTATTTACGTTGCCGCCACTAAAACCTTCATCTTCATATATTATAAAATCTTTAATATCTAAGTTTTTTTCTCCATATTCTCTGCACATCTGAATTTGGTTTTCTATAGATTCACCTTTACCTGTGAATACAGATTTACGTGAGTATATAGCTGCTTTCATAAAAATCTCATCCTTTCTAAAAAATACAGTATATTTTTAGGATGGTTTATATTAATATATTTAAGGTATAACATATAGATACCTATAAGTTAAATTTCGAGCATGAGTATGTATGTAACATAATACTGAAAAATTTATTCATTATTAGAGCTTAATAATAGTTTATGATATTCTAGGATCAATTCATCTAAAATTATGCTTTGCCGTAGTATCCTATCTTTTTCAGCAGTAACATCTATAGATAATACTAGTTTATTCAAAACCTTTCTTTCCTCTTCAATTTTTTTCAGTATTATTTCTAATTTAGTATGTTGATTATTCACTATAAATACCTCTTTTCTTAAAAATGTTCTTCATTGGAACATAAAAAATAAAAAAATATAGCAATTGTGAGAGTTCTAATAAAGAACATTAAATTGTAAAATAAAACCAGTTATTATGTCAACAAATAAAAAATCAGTTGGTCTATATTAGAACATAAAAGTTATTAAAATATAATAAACTTATGTTGTCAATGTTATAGTAAAGCGCAAGAGGTGGTAGGATGAAATTAGTTATTGATTCTATAAATAAAAATTTAATTGGTACTAAGTTACGTGAGGCTAGGACCAAAAAAGGTTTGACGCAGAAAGATTTGTCTGAAAAGCTTGAAACTCATGCTATTTATATAGATAGGGCAAGCATTTCTAAAATTGAAAAACAAAAACGTATTGTTACTGACTTAGAATTGGTAGCATTATCAAAAATTTTAAATGTATCCGTCAACTGGTTATTAGGTATTAAAGAAGATTAAACTTATCTTAATTATAACATTTATATATATTACGGTAAACCATATACAGGTTGACATTTTATTCTATAATAATTTGTTATACGACACAATTTATTTTCAAACTATACATAATTTAAATCTAAACTGCTAAAAAAATACTTTTTAATGTTATTATTTTGTATTTGAAAACAACTCTATCATTGATATAATCTCAACACTATCCAATTTATATGGTGTAAACTTTTTGTGTTTTGGGACTAGCATTTTAGAAGGATAAGTACTTTTACATTAAAAAGTTATTATATAATATTGCATAATTGAAACTAGTAGTTTTATGACCTATGAGCATTGATCATAGGTCATTGCTATTGAGCTAATATTTTTTATATAAGTGATTTTTTTGCCTCAAAAGCATATTGAATTTTATTTCTTTATTTATATAACATCAATTAAATAAACTTTATAGAATAGGACAAACATTACAAGGCATAAAAAGTAATTAAGGAGGTGCTTTGTTAATGCTACAGCTAAAAGTTAAAGTAAACTATCCAACAGATCCAGAAATACTGGATATGCTTCAAGAAAGAGCAGCAAAAGCTCTTGCAATAGCATATAGCAATAAACTGCCTCCTGAAAAATTTGATGAACTTATAACAAGATTAAGTAGAGAGATACATGGAACTTAAGGTTTATTAAATACATAGTTTAAAAATTGATAAACAAAAGACATATAGGAATGAGTAAATTGCATAGGAATATTATAAGGCGTTAAGCGGATACTAGCTACTAGGAAGACCTTTGAATTGACAACTTCCTTAATTTATTTAAATTGAGGTGAAGAAATGTATCCAATATTACTTAAAAATTGTCTTATAATAAATTTTCATAACTATAGCACCTTAAAAAAAGATATTTTAATTGAAGATGGAAAAATAAAAAAGATTGATAATAATATATATTTTGAACATGCTGAGTTAAAGACTATTGATGTAAAAGAACAATATTTGCTACCTGGATTCATTGATTGTCATACTCACATGGGAATTATGGAAGAAGCTACTGGAAAATTGGGTATGGATAACAATGAAACATCAAATCCAGTAACACCAAATTTAAGAGCAATAGATGGGATAAACCCACTTGATATAGCTTTTAGAAGTGCGGTGACAAGCGGTGTTACCTGTGTTATGAGTGGTCCGGGAAGTAATAATGCTGTAGGTGGTCTAAATACAGTTATAAAAACTCACGGAAAAATAATTGATAAAATGATACTGAAGGATCCTTCGGGCCTTAAGATATCCTTGGGAGAAGACCCTCTTGGGTGTTATGGTATGAATGGAAAATGTCCTGTAACTAGAATGGGGATAACAGCATTAATACGAGAATTGTTCATGAGAACGCAAGATTATATGGTTCAAAAGGAAAATGGTAAGATTAGAGAAAGGGATGCTAAGCTTGAAGCTGTAATTCCTTTATTAAAGGGAGAATTACTTTTAAGGGCACATGCTCATCGTGCAGATGACATTGCTACAGTAATACGAATAGCAGAGGAGTTTAATATAAAGAAGCTTGTTATTGAGCATGGAACAGAAGCTCATATTGTAAGTGATTATTTAAAGGAAAAAGATATTCCAGTAGCTTTTGGACCAGTGTTAACTCCTAGGATAAAAATGGAACTTAAAAATCGTAACTATAGTTCAGCATTTCATTTAATAGAGGCGGGAATTAAAGTAGCATTAATTACGGATCATCCATATAATACTATAGATCAATTGAGACCAGTGGCTATACTTGCAGCTTCGGAAGGACTTAAGCCTGTAGAGGCTTTAAAATCAATAACAATCAATGCAGCACAAATCTTAAACTGTGATGATAGAATAGGTAAAATAGAAGAAGGTTACGATGCAGATGTAATTATACTAAATGGTGACCCTTTGGATATGATGAAGACTAAAGTATTAATGACAATTATAAATGGGGAAATTGTTTTTAAAAGAAGAAAACCTTAGTAAAATTAAAAAGTGGTATTCTAAAAAATACCACTTTTAGTACATGCTATTTTAATATTTCATTCTTATCTCATAATCAACTGTCCCAGAGTCGTAAGACAAACCCCATCTGATTAAAGTTTCACTTTCTTATTAAGTAAATGTTGATCTTTTAAATACTATTTTCCCGTTAATGATAGTCATCATAGCCTTAGAATCTAATCTTAGAGGGTCATCATCATAAATCACTATATCCGCATGGAAACCTATATCAAGTTTTCCAATTATATGATCACATTCTAGTATTTCAGCGGGATGTACAGTAAGAGCTTTGAAAGCATCTTTTTCACTTAATCCTTCGGAAATTACTAAAGCTGCAACAGATCTTAGTTGATCAATTGAATTAAAGGGATGATCTGTTATTAATGCAACTTTTATTCCTGCTTTTACTAATTCAGTGGCTGCAGAATAATGGTTACCGTTTAACTCCATTTTTATTCTTGGAGTTAAAACAGGACCAAGTGCTATACTAATGTTTTTTTCACTTAAGTATTCTTTGATTAGGTGAGCCTCGGTACCATGTTCAATAATAAGTTTCTTTATATTGAATTCCTCAGCGATTCTAATTGCGGTAACAATATCATCTGCTCTATGTGCATGTGCTCTTAAAGGTATTTTATTTTCTAGAAGGGGTATAACGGATTCTAACCTTATATTTCTTTCCTTCAGGTTTCCATTAGCTTTTTCCTCCATGTAATCTTGGGTTTTCATAAATAATTCTCTTATTAAAGCTGCTATACCCATTCTTGTAACAGGAGTCTTGCCATGCTTTCCATAGGTGTTTATTGGTTCCTCACCAAATGCAACTTTAAACCCTACAGGATTTTTTACAACCATTTTATCAATTATTGTACCATAAGTTTTTGTAGCTAAATTCCACCCTCCCACAGCATTAGCACTCCCAGGAGTAACCATAATACAGGTTATTCCTGATGTCACCGCATCTCTAAAACATGGATCTAATGGGTTAATACTATCTATTGCTCTGACCTGGGGAGTTACTGGGTCTGATTTTTCATTATCATCCAGACCTATCATTCCTATAGTTTCTTCTATTATTCCCACATGTGTATGGCAATCTATGATACCAGGAGAAACAATTTTTTCCTTTAAATCAATAACTTCAAGGTCAGGTGATTCATAACATATATCCTTAGATATTTCTTTTATTTTTCCGTTACTCATTAGGATATCCTTTTTATCCAGACTTTTTTCTTCACCAGTAAATAATAAACCATTTTTTAAAAGTAAATCCTTCATATTATTAAAGTCACCTCATCAAGTAGTATTTACACAATACTAAAAAATCATAGGTAATAGTTTCATTAAAAATAAATCTTTATTATCGCATTTTTATATGTTAAGTATGTCCTTGTCATTTAGCTGAAACAGGAGATTGTATACTTTGTTCGCAGCTTTCAGGGAAGAGTTTTTGCGATTGTATTAATTGGAAGGGTGTATGTATATATCAAGACTATATACTGAATAACAATAAGGCTAAGGAAGCAAGAAAAAATTATTTATGCAAAATTATGAAGAAGGAAGTACATGATAATAATTTATATGTGTTTACTATAAATGCACCTCATAGTTTAGTTCATGAACTTGTATATCCAGGAAGCATAATATTCCTTAGAAATCCAAAAACTACGCCTTACTATGACACACCTATTTCTATAATAGAGGCTAATACTGAGGAAAATACTTTAAAATTTGCTATAGAACTTAGAGGAATAAAAACAAAAAGCATATGTAAGCTTAATGAAGATGAAAAGATGGTAGTAAGGGGACCATTTTGGAATGGAGTACTAGGTTTAAAAAATGTATATAAGGCAAGAGATGGGGTATCTATTGTAGTAGCTAGAGGAATTGGAATAGCCCCAGCAGTTCCAGTTATAAAGAAATTATATGCAGCTGGAAATAAAGTAATATCTATTATAGATAAATCACCCTTGGAAAATATTTTTGGTAAAGAATATTTTGAAATGTGTAACTCTGAAATAATCCCCTGTATAACACTAAAAGATGGAGAGTTAACTGAAGAATTTAAAACAACTATAGGGCAAATTTTAAAGGTTGAAAACGTAAATCTAGTTCATTGTGATGGCCCAGATATATTAATTTATACATTAATGGATTTTTTAGGAGATTCAATAAATTACGCCTGCAGTAATAATTCTAAAATGTGTTGTGGAGAAGGAGTATGTGGAACCTGCAGCTCAAGATATAAAGAACGTGTGGTAAAAAAATTATGTAAGGTACAAATCGACCCTAAATACGTTTTTAAAGAAAGAATCCTTATATAATATGAAACTATAGTAGAAATAAATTAATGCTTATAAAAGGGGGATTCCTGATGAAAGTCATTATAATTGGTGGAGGTTGGTCAGGATGTGCAGCTGCAATATCGGCAAAAAAAGCCGGCGCACAGGTTGTGCTATATGAAAAAACTGATATGCTACTGGGGCTTGGAAATGTTGGGGGAATAATGAGAAATAACGGTAGATATACTGCAGCAGAGGAAATTATAGCACTTGGAGCAGGTGATTTAATAAATATCACTGATAAATATACCAGGCATAGAAATATAGATTTTCCAGGACATAAACATGCATGGTTGTACGACGTTAACAAGATCGAACCAGCCGTTAAAAAATACTTGTTAGATATAGGTATAGAAATCTGTATGACATCTAGAGTAATTGATGTAAAAAAGGATGGAAATAATATAACCGGGTTGTATATGGCTGATGGAACTTACGCTGAGGGAGATGTGTTTATTGAAACAACAGGGTCTACAGGTCCAATGGGCAACTGTTTAAGATATGGAAATGGATGCTCTATGTGTGTACTTAGATGCCCAGCCTTTGGACCAAGAGTTAGTATTAGCATGAGAGCTGGGGCTGACGATTTGCAAGGGGAAAGAGATGATGATATACTTGGAGCTTTTAGCGGATCCTGTAAACTTGCCAAAGAAAGTTTAGATGAAGCTCTAGTTGAAGAATTAGATGAAAATGGAGTGGTAGTTCTAAAGGTTCCACCAGAAGATATTAATATGGACAAATTAAAGATGAAGGTATGTCAACAGTATGCCTTAAAAGAATTTGCTGAAAATGTAATTTTGCTTGATACTGGGCATGTGAAACTTATGACATCTTATTATCCTCTTGATAAGCTGAGGAAAATAAAGGGTTTAGAAAATGCAAAATATATAGATCCTTATGCTGGAGGAAAAGGAAACTCCATAAGGTATCTATCGGTAGCTCCAAGAACAGATGATATGAGAGTAAAGGGTATAGATAACTTATTCTGTGGTGGTGAAAAAAGTGGTCTTTTTGTAGGGCATACAGAAGCTTGAAGTAACAAACTGCAAATTTTGGATATGTATGGAAAGGTGCTTTTCATTTTTTTTTAGCACCTCTCCAAAGCTTTATATCAACAAGGCCAGTGGAACTATCCCAAGTAATTTTATCTACTAGAGATGATATTAAGTACTTTTTATAATCTATATCTACAAAGTCTATGATTTTATTAAACTCTTTAAGGTTTTCTATTATTAAATCAAGGTCAACATTAATATCGTATTTTTTTTGTTTTTCTTCATTTATGTTATTAAGCTTAATTTTTAGTTCTGTTAACTCACTTTCTCTTTTTTCGATTTCAGCTATTATATATTTAGATGCAGATGAGTTCTGGTTTTCAGCTAGCTGTTTTACTAAATTACTTATGCTGTTTTCTGCATCAGAAATATTTTTGCTTATAATCTCAATGCTCGGTGAATCGCTAGTTGAAGAAACTTCGTCTTTGATTGCTTTTAGCTCTTCCAATAGTATATTATCATTATTTGTAACTTCTTTGAGTTTGTTTATAATAACGTCGTCTATTTTGCTAACCCTTACGTTTCCGTTATCACATCTAGTACCTTTAGAATTTGCCTTCATGGCACATGTGTAGTAATATATTTTGTTTCCGTTTTTGTCCTTGCCGCCATGTACTATAGTCATATTAGCACCACATTTTCCGCATCTCAATATACCGGTTAGCAAAGCATTATGAGTTCTACCAAGCTGAGGGGCTTTAGTCTTATTTGCTTTGAGAGTTTCCTGTATTTCTAACCAAGCAGCTGCATCAATAATACCTTCATGTTTTGCTATAGTAGCTATCCATTCGTCCATTTCTCTATATTGGGTAGTACCTTTTTTCTTATTATAAGTTAATATTCCATGTATGCCATCTGGAGTACCGGTTGTAGTTATTCCTTTCTTGTTTAAATAGTTAAACACATTAATGTCTGCTTTGACATATGTAGGATTGGATAATAATTCTGAAACAGAGCGCACATTCCAGTCTGCACCTAGTTTTGTTTTAATATTATTTTCTAAAAGGTACTGGGTAACTTTTCGAAGTGACTTGAATTCTGAATACTTGTTATAGATTAGGCTTACAACCTTTAATTCATCGTTGATGGGAGTAAGTTTGTACATTGATCTTTCCTTAAATTCAGAGTCAAAATAGCTTATTTTTTCGCTCTTAAATCCAAGAGGGGTTTGCCCGCCAAGCCAACGACCAGACTTTGATAGCTCTAACATGTTATCACGAATACGTTCTGCAACGGTTTCACGCTCTAATTGAGCAAATACCGAGGCTATGTACATCATTGCGCGTCCCATTGGTGTTGATGTATCAAACTGCTCTCTAATACTGATGAAGTCAATATTAAATTCCTGTAGCTCATTAATTAGAGTAGAAAAGTCTGCTATATTTCTGCTTATACGGTCTAGACGATAACATATAAGAAAATTAAATTTTTTAGATTTAGCATCCTTTAGCATTTTCTGAAATTGAGGTCTATCAGTAGTTCCTCCTGAAAAACCTTCGTCTTCGTAGATTAAAAATTTATCTATACCTAAACTTTTGGCGTGATTAATGCAGAGCTTAACCTGATTTTCAATGGATTCACCTTTGCCAGTAAATTTAGATTTTCTAGAGTATATTGCTGCAATCATAGGTATCACTCCTTACATTTTAGTTGATAAAAAATACTTACATATATTAAATAGTATTCCGAACAGTGTGGTTTTAATTTAATAAGAGCAAAGTTTTAATAAATTATTTATTAACGTATTGTAAAAGAAAACTGGATAACCTTAGGATAGATACTATATTGAGTATGTTTATATATGTATAAAAATGCTATTAATAAATATCTATTACGAGTACTTATTGCATATATCTAGTAAGAGAATATAAATACCATTATTATATTTAAGTAATTGAAGCATATATAAGCTGCAGGGAGGCAAGTATGTGAAGGAGAAGGTTAAAAGAGTTACAGTTACTTATCCGAAAAACATGGATGAACTTACGAAGAACTATTCAAAGTCACTAGCAGAAGTACTTATAAAAATAGTGCCTCCACACCAGATAGATGAATTGATAAAGAGACTAGAAGAGAAAGCTGAGCAGTGTTAACATAATATATTAAAAATTAGAAAGATACTTTATAGAATATAGTTATTATAAAGTATCTTTCTAATTTTACTGAACCAAATTTTTTTAGTGATTCATAGATACATTAAGACGTTTAGCTAATTTTTTCTAGAAATAATTTTATTTTTGCCTGTATGTTTTGCTTCATATAGTCTTATATCTGCTATGCTAAGTGCTTCTTCTATTTTTATAGAATCTACTGGATAAAAACTAATGCCAAAACTGGCAGTAACACTAGCTTTAGCCTCATTTAAGGTTACTATATTTTCACTTATTTTTCTTCTGATAATATCAATTCTTTTATATACTTGTACATGATCTTCTCCATCATAGATGAATACTACTAACTCTTCTCCTCCGTACCTGGCAATTATACCCTTGCTATTAATAGTATTAGCTATTATTTTTGTAGTCTGTTTTAGCACCTCGTCACCGAATTGATGACCAAATGTATCATTTATCATTTTAAAGTTATCAATATCAATCATAACAATTGCGAACTTATGAGTAGAATCATTTTTAACAATCTCGTCTACTTTCTTAAAAAAGTATTTTCTATTATAGATTTCAAGAAGAGAATCCAGTTCTGATGTCTTCTTTATTTTTTTATATAGAAATGAATTTTCAAGCACAACTGCAATTTGATTGGCAATAGAAGATAAGAACTTTATATGCTCTTTATTAAAAAAATTGTAATGAGCTTGCTCAAGTACAATGTATCCTAACAGTTTATCGGCAATTTCTATAGGAACACCCACAAGAGAGTGTATGCCTAAGTTATCTTCATTTGTTTCATATATTGAGGTTTTAGAATTTAATAGAAATGATTGGTTATTATTAATTTTAATTAGATTTTCTTTTTGAAAACAGGTTGAATTCTGTTTGATGTTAGTTGCTTTAATGGAAAGACAGTTATTTTCTACCACATATATTGTTGAATAGGTTACACCTAAGATACCTAACATCATATCATTTATAATTTGAATAAGATTAGGATCACTTAAATATAAATTTATGTATCGACTTATTTCAACTATACTAGATAAGGCATCTAATGTTCTTTCTAACTCTATATTTCTTTCCGATATATTTTGGATAGTTTTTTCTGCAAGATTTTGATAACTTTCATATTCTTTTTTTATGCTTAAGTACTTATTACAACTACATTTTAATTGTTTCACAGTTTATCCCCCAAAATTAATTATCTAAATACTATTTAGAAGAATGATAAATAATTAAGTAACTACAATAAATCCTGTTTTAAAATTTCCCTATATATATTTTGTATAGCGATAAATTGCCCACCAGTAAAGTAACCATGATCATATAGGTTTACATGTACTACTTTAACATTTACAGGTATGGTTATTTTGTTATACTTAAATATCACTTCTATTATATCATCTACATCAAACTTTGTATTTGCTACGAATCCTATACCTGAAACAGAAATATCTACACCTAATGTTTCCAAATGGAGTTTTTTAGAATTTACACTTACAATTTTAAACATAGTATGATACCTATATCTTTTGACTATTCTACGATTTTTTTTAAATATCTGGTTTCTCTCAAGTAAATAACTGTAATTACTGTTTTCCATAATATTCACTCACTTTTTACATAGATATTAATGATATTGAAATAATAACACCACAATATTCCTAACACATTAAGTTTTAGTTAAGCTTATGAAAATATTTATTATTTCTTGACTTTACTGTATTGTGTTGGTATAGGTGGGAAAAATAAACAAATAATAGAGTATATAATTAAACTAATATTGAAAATAAAAGTTTTAAAGAAGGTCTAGATGAACTTGAAACTCCTCATAAAAGTTAACTGATATAACTTGTGTAATTCTTGCAGTTTGTTGTGGCAAGCAGAAGCTATATGTACAGGAAGTTTAGCTGGACACAATGCTGTTAGATACTGTTTAGGAATGCCTCTTCTTGTTCTTCCTAAAACAACAGCCATAGGAGATTTAATAGCATTTGCAAATTATAAAATGATGACTAGAGAAGGTAGAAGAAACAGATATACTTTTGCAGGATCAGAGTATTTTAGGAGAATGCAAGAGTTAGGATTATATTCTACTGACGGTGATGAGATAGCAAACAGAATAGAAATGCTAAGTCTAACAAATATAATGGGACAACAATTAGTTTAAACTTACGGGCAACAATAGCTAATGAGTAGTAAATAGATAATAGTTAAGTATGGTGGTTATAAAGGGAATTAGGACACAGGGCCTGTTCCCTTTTATAATTGCTTTCTAAATTAAAAGAAACGAAAGTATAATATTATATTAAATTTAAATGGTTACATAGTTTAGAGTAGTTCAAAGGTTAGAAGAAATACGTTTTACGAATGATTAATCTTTAATCCTATTAATAATATTTATAGATAAGATATTTTGTATTTAGTTATAAAATAATTAAGTTGTTAAAAATGTGTTAATATTATAAGTAAAAAATATTAGGAGGTTATTACATTGGCTACCATTCGTAATACTCCCAGCATTATAAGTAAACTCCATCTGAAGCTAAGAATCACTTGATGAGGAGAGGGTGTCACATGTCAAGAATTGAACTTAAAAATATATGTAAAAACTTTGGTAGTAAAAAAGTTCTTCAAGATGTTAATCTGTCAATTAATAGTGGGGAATTTGTTACTTTTTTTGGACCCTCTGGCTGTGGAAAGAGTACAACTTTAAAAATAATTGCAGGTATAGAAAAACCTATATCAGGAGATGTGCTCATTGATGGACAGTCTATTTTGAATATACCTATGGAAAAGAGAAAAACAGTTATAGTCTTTCAAGAGCATCTTTTATTTCCACACATGAATGTAGAAGAAAATATTGAGTTTGGTTTAAAGATGTGTGGGGTAGATAAAGCTTTAAGAAAACAAAAGGTAAGTGAAATCATTGAGCTTATAGAGCTTCATGGAAACGAAAAGAAATATCCTAAGGAACTTTCAGGTGGGCAGAGGCAGAGAGTAGCTATAGGAAGGGCCATTGCTGTTGAACCTAGGGTGCTGCTGTTAGATGAACCATTCTCAAGTCTTGATATGCATCTAAGGGATACTATGAGGGAGCTTATTAGTGAACTTCAGAGAACACTTAAAATTACAACAATTCTTGTAACTCACGATAGGGAAGAGGCTTTCATGCTATCTAGTAGAGTTGCAATTATGCTTAATGGTTTTATACACCAGTATGATACACCACAAAAGCTATATGACAAACCAAGTTCTATAAAAGTAGCTAATTTTTTAGGTAAAAAAATTACATCGAAGGTAAGATACAGAACAAGGTTTTTATGTGTAAACTAGGCAACTTTCAGGTTGATAACATGGACAATGAAAGGCCATGGCTCTATAGAACTGCACCAAGTCTTTAGCTTTTCTAAGTTATTTAATGTAACTATACCAGACAAAAAAGCTGGTTTTACCAAGAGATTATTTATACCAGGATGCAGCTTATCATCATATAGTCCACATTTGGTGAAAAGTACTATTGAGTTCTTACAGGAGAAGCTTCCAGGCACTGGAGCCATACTAAAATGCTGTGGTAAACCCACACTGGATATGGGGCAAAAGGAACTCTTTCTTAAAAGATATGAAGAGCTTCAGGTTGAGCTTAATAGACTAGGAGTAGAAGAGGTTATAACTGCTTGTCAGAATTGTTATGTTACTATATCAAAATTTAGTCCATCACTTAGGGTAAAATCCCTTTGGATAGTTATACCTGATATTGTTATTACACTTGCTAATGCTTGGGTATTTGGATGGGCTTGGGGTGCAGTAATATCCTGGACGGGAGCTATGTTAGGAGCAGCCTTAGCCTTTTTTATAAGTAAGATATACGGAAGACCAGTAGCAGAAAAGTTTGTTGGAAAGAGGGGCTTAAAGGTTACTGATGGTTTCTTTGAGAAATATGGGGAACATACTATTCTCATAGCAAGATTACTTCCTTTTGTGTCCTTTCATGCTATAAGTTATGCCGCAGGACTTACAGGCATGTCCTTTTGGTCTTTTTTCTGGGCTACAGGAATTGGCCAGATACCTGCTACTATAGTTTACTCTTTACTAGGACAGAATATTAATAAAGCCTCAAAACTTGGATTCTGGGCTGTTTGTGGACTAGCTGCTCTTATTGCATTTGCTATTAAGAAATATCTTATGGAAAAGAAAAAGACAGTATCAAAGTGCTAAGCTTTTCTGCTAATTTAACATCAAGACTTTCTAATAAACTATTTATAAAGAATTTTCATTCTCTAAAACAAAAGATAAAATTTATGATAATATATTGTTAAAGTAATAAGGCATCTTCAAAATAATAGCTGCACAATTCAACATGTAATTTTTTCAGATGCCTAAAGTATTTTTATAGGGTTTCAAAGTGGAAACTTAACTTATACTCTGGAATATGTTGCCAAACTTCAGCACGTTAAAAACTTTTAATCAGTCTAAAGTTCGTGTTTTTGAAAATCTAAGAAAC
>NZ_JABAIW010000069.1:0-20115 GCF_014231265.1 Clostridium sp. DJ247
ACTAAGACTGATAAAAAAGTTTTTAAAAGTGCCTTCAGTTTTGGCATCATATTCCTACGTATAAGTTAAATTTAAGTTGTGGATATCTATATGGGAAAACTACATTAAAAAGTTTGGTGTTATACTTAAATTTTCTTATGTAATCTTATTAAAAACAAAATAGCCTTGTAAAATCTGATTAAACCATTAATATTAAATTAAGAGGAACCAATTCTAAGAATATAGATAAAATAGTAAAAAATACTTAAATAAATAGGTCTCTTAAAAAACTAGATGAAGGACTTGTAAAATAGTCAAAACCAGTGATTGAGAGGAGAAGCTAAAAAATGTCATTATTGGAAGAAGAAAAAAAATTACATGAAAAATTGATTAGTTATCGTCGTGAATTGCACAGAAATCCAGAGTTATCAGGGAAAGAATTTGAAACTACTAAACGTATTCGACAATGGTTAAAAGAAGCAAATATAGATATGTTAGATTATCCATTAGCTTCAGGTGTAATTGCAGAAATATCAGGTGATAACCCAGGCCCAACCATTGCCCTACGTTCAGATATTGATGCATTACCAATTAATGAAGAAACGGGATTACCTTTTGCGTCTGAAAATTCAGGGATTATGCATGCTTGCGGTCATGATTTTCATACTGCTTCTATTTTAGGAGCAGCTATTCTTATAAATAAACGAAAGTCTGAATTAAAAGGGAAGGTACGAATTATTTTCCAACCTGCAGAAGAAACTGCGCAAGGGGCAGCAGATCTTTGTAAATTAGGAATACTAGAAAATGTAGAAGCTATATTTGGATTTCATAACAGGCCAGATCTTCCTGTTGGAACAATAGGTATAAAGTCTGGTGCTTTAATGGCAAGTGTGGACAGATTTGAAATAGATGTCATTGGTGTAGGTGGGCATGCAGGCATGCCAAATAATTGTGTGGATCCAATTGTTATAGCCAGTGAAATTGTATCTGGATTACAGTTCATTGTAAGTCGTAATTTAAGTTCATTTTACAATGTAGTTCTCAGTATTACACGTTTTCAAGCAGGGAATACATGGAATGTAATTCCTGATAAGGCTGAACTTGAAGGCACTGTAAGAACATTTCAAGATGAAGCTCGTGCCAGTATTTCACAATTAATGAAGCGTACAGCTGAAGGTATTGCATCTGCATTTGGCGGAAAAATAGATTTTAGGTGGTTTTCGTATTTACCCGTTGTTAATAATGATCCTCAATTTACTGAAGTAGCAACTGAAGTTGCTAAAGAACTTGGTTATACAGTTGTAGAGGCTCAGCAAAATCAAGGCGGCGAGGATTTTGCTTTTTATCAAAGTAAAATTCCTGGTTTTTATGTGTGGATAGGTGTGGATGGTACAAAGGAATGGCATCATCCAGCTTATACGTTAAATGAGGATGCGTTACCTGTAGCAGCTAATTATTTTGCCAATTTAGCATTTAAGGTGTTATCATCATGGAAGTAAATATAGATAATCATGCCCGAAATTTAACTCATACTCCGGGGTATATTACCATATTTCGTCACGTTAAATATTTTTAATTAGTCTAAAGCTCAAATTTGAGAAAAATCTAAGAACTTTGATAAACTCGTACCTCAAACATATCTAAAGTTCTAAGATTTTTTCTCAAATTTGAGCTAAGACTAATAAAAAAATATCTAAATGTGACTTCAATATTGGTAATATACCCCTATGTATGAGTTAAATTTAAGTTGTGATTATCCATATAACTAATTCATTCACATAATTATCTCTTTTTGGCTTATCTAACATTTAGATGCTGTGATAAAAGGTTATTGGCGAATATAAGAGTATGATATATATCAGTTCTAAACAATAAGATAAAAATTACAATTTGTAGTTTTTATAACTAGCTTATTGTAATTTTTATTTTATTTTTGTTCAATGTTAAACATGGATGTTAAAATTTCTTGTACTTCAGCTAAATCATTCATGAGCCAACCTTTTGTTACTAGGGCTAGACCACTCCAAAACTTGGTTTGAGCATTAGCATTGACAGCATCAGCCCAAAGTGGAACCCACTGTAATAAATGATCTTTTAAGAAATCATGTTGTTTGTTTAAATATTCTATAACCTGTTGGGAAAAATCATCTTTGGTTATGAAACATAAGCGTGCCATGAATGACAATTCCAATGCAAGATGATCAGCAGGCTCTGTTGATTTTACCTCTAATCCAGAGTTGTAGTAAATTTTACGAACTTCTAGCTCAGACTGTCCAAAAAGTAATTTATCTTTAGTTCTATAAACTGATTCATAAATAGGTGCTGGGATGTGATCAGGACCAACAAATAATCTTTGATGCTCATCTAATAACAAATCTATATGCTTATTATTTTTTACATTTTCATCTATTTCTTTAGTGACTATCTTAGCACCCTCAGATAGTTGTGGATTATCAACGTATTCAGAAAATCTCTGTAGTATACCAGTACTTTTTAATATGTCCAACCCCTTGCTTAAATCTCCACGGTAAAAAAGTGCCAGTATAGAATATATAGTTTGCCTTTCAGTTAACCATTGCTTTATAGTATCCATTCTATTAAAAATCTCCTTACCTATTTATTGCGTTATTATGAGGGGCAATGACCAATGCAGGTTCAGTAATATCTGCTCTAGGTATACCTTTAGTTTCGTTAACAGTTCCATATTTTTGCTGCAATAGATCTAATTCACCATAATTTAATGCTCTTAAAGGGCATGAAGTAACACACACAGGTTGTTTCCCTATTGATAAGAGATCCATACAAAAATTACACTTGCCAACTTTTTTAGTGGCAGGATTATATTGGGGTGAGTCATAGGGGCAACTCTTAACACAGCGAAGACAACCAATACATTGTTCTTGATCAATATACACAATGCCATCCTCTGATCGCTTTTTCATTGCTCCAGTTGGGCAGTTCTTCACACATGCAGGATTGATGCAATGATTACAGCTCATTGACACCCAAAAAGCATAAATTTCTGGTACAATGGCTGTGCCTTTTTCTATATAATCTCCACCTGAAATTTCATATACTTTCCGGAATAGTTGTCCTACTTCTAAATTATTTTTATCTTTACAGGCTATTTGGCAAGTACTGCAGCCCACACAATGTTTTTGTTCAAAATAAAATCCCAGTTGTTTTGTCATATATTATAAATCTCCTTTCATCATGCCTTTATTATTTCTACTAAATTAGTATGTGTAGGATTACCAAAAGCCAAAGGAGTGGGGTGATATTTCGTCAAAGTATTAATGCAACCTCGTCTATCAACGCCTTTTTCGTCAGGGGTCCACCAGGCCCCTTGTGGTACAGACACTACGCCAGGCATAATACGAGGAGTAACCTTTATTGGTAAGATTATGATTCCACGATCATTGAAGACTTTTACTAAATCTCCATTTATAAGTCCACGTTTGACGGCATCTGCAGTGTTAACCCAGACCTCCTGAGGGCCCGCTTCTTCCATCCAGCCAGTGTTGTCAAATATTGAATGAACTCTACGTTTATAATGATGCCCAATACATTGAAGTGTATATTTTTTACTCAAGGGATCTTCGGGTCCTTCCCAAGCTTTAATATATTTAGGCATAGCCGGAATTTCAGTTGGGTTATTCATATCCCACAAACGAGGAGAAAAAATTTCTATTTTTCCCGAAGGTGTAGGGAATGGATTATTGTTAGGATCCTGAATTTGCTTCTGAAAAGCAATATATGGCTCATCATATTGCCAGCGGTATACTCCTTTTTCTTTAAATTCTTTATAGGATGGAAAATCTGGGTTTTTCTTAGCTGTTTCCTCAACAAGATACTCCAGCCATTGATCTATGCTTCTACCTTCTGTAAATTTTTCTTTAAGCCCTAATCTATCAGCCAGCTCACTAATCCAGTCATAAGCATTTCGGCATTCAAACACCGTATCTACTGCTTTATTCATATAGAGCACATAATCGCCATATCCCCATGGTTTCACAATATCATCCCGTTCCATCATGTTATCTGCTGGTAAAAGTATGTCTGCAAATTTAGCACTTGGAGTAAGAAAGTGCTCAGTTACAACTATAAATTCTACCAAACTTTCATCTTCTAGCATCTTTGCAGTTCCGTTTGAATCTGCATGTTGATTTACTAGACAATTACCACCTAAATTAAATATAAGCTTAATATTAGAAGATAGTTGTTTGACGCCTTTTACGCTTAAATCTGCTCCCATTCCAATACCACGTTTAATAGCATCAGGCCAACTAAATACGGATATTTGCGCCTTGTTAGGATTATATGACGGAATAGATGCTACGAAACCCTCACGTGCTTGGTAGCCAGTTCCTGATGCCCAGCCGCCTTTTATACCTACATTACCAGTCATAGCTGCTAAAACTGTTCCACTGCGCACTACTTGTTCACCATAAGCGTGGCGTTGTGGTCCAAAGCCTTGAATCAGTGCACCAGGTTTATTAGTAGCATACTCTCGTGCTAATTGTACAATAGTTTCCTGTGGTATGCCGGTAATAGCTTCGGCCCAAGCAGGAGTTTTAGGAGTCTTGTCCTCACTTTTACCAAGAATATAACTTTTGTATGAATTGCCATTAGGAATACCAGAAGGCATATGATCTTCGTCAAAACCTAGACAATATGTATTTAAGAATTCTTGATCATGAAGATTTTCAGTGATCATAACATAAGCCATAGCATCTAATAGAGCACTATCTGTGGTTGGTTTAATTGGAATCCATTGATCTGCCAATCCTACTGCGGTATTAGAATAAATAGGATCAATGCAGATAATTTTTGCCCCAGCCTCTTTAGCCATCTTGAGATAATAAGAAGTATTAGTACCGTGAATAGTTTCTGCAGGATTCCAACCTAGCAGTATAATTAACTTAGAATTTACCCAATCCTCACGGCTGTTTCCAGTGTAGATTGTACCATATGTATAAGGTGTAGCAATTTGTGTGCAAGCTGTACTGTAGCTGCCGTAATAAGATAGATAGCCACCATACATTCCAAGCAAACGTCCCATCCATGCTCGTTCTGAGAGTTTTCCAGCATTGCCTGTAGCATACTGCATATATATAGAATCGGGACCATATTGCTGCATTAACCTTTTAGTATTGTCTGCAATTATATCTAGAGCTTCATCCCATGTAATACGCTGAAATTTTCCCTCACCACGTTTTCCAACTCTTTTCATAGGATATTTCAAGCGATCCTGATGATATAATCGATTTCTATATGAACGACATCGTAGACATCCTCGTAATTGAGGTACTTTCTCTGTATCAGGAATGTCGTCATCAGTAGAGATTCTTATGATACGGTTATCTTTAACGTGAGCCTTAATAATGCATCGGCCACCGCAATTATGAGATCCCGAAGTACGCACAACCTTTTCCTCTGAAGTGTTATTATAAGTACCTTCAGCTAAAGAAAAGCCATCTTCATTAAATAGATTTTCTGTTGATTTAAAATCGAAGGTTGTGTCATCAATATTTAGAAATTTTAATCGTGAGATAGGATGTTGCCATCGTACGTTACTGTTGGACATTTATATAATCTTCCTTTCAATGTTACTTGCATATAAATATATTGCTTATTTTGGTAAGTATTATTTTTACTAATAAACAAAAAAACTAAAGACTAAATGGTCTCCAGCTTTTTGTGGTCAACTCATACAAAATAAATTTTATTTTTATATATAATATTGTAGTTAAAATAAAATAACATGTCAATATAATACATTTGGGATCTAAAAGGCAATGAGAGAAACAAGTATGTAGTAATTTTTTATAAGTATTAATAAATAAAATTTGTTCAAATGAACATAGATATTTATAATAGTTACTATTATAATAAAAATATACTATTAATTTGACGTGAAATATACACAAACGGGGGGTTTTTATGAATAAGTTAACTATACTTGGTACAGGCAGTGCCATGGTTACAAAATGCTACAACACATGTTTTACTATCTCTAATGGAATCGAACATTTTCTTGTTGATACTGGTGGTGGAAACACTATACTCGCAAATCTAGAAAAGTCACAAATTCTTATTAATAATATACATAATGTGTTTATATCCCATCGACATAATGATCATATTACAGGAATAGTATGGATTATAAGAGCTGTGGCTCAACAGATTATTAATGAAAAATATTGTGGAAATCTTGTAATATATTGTCATGAAGAAAATATAGAAGTTATTAAAACAATATCTAATTTACTGCTTGAAAAGAAATTTACTAAGTACATTGAAGACAGAATATTATTTAAGAGTATTGAGGATGGAAGTCGCTTTCAAATATTGGACTGGATGTTTGAGTTTTTTGACATACAAAGCACAAAGCAACTTCAATTTGGCTTTACAACTAATGTTTCAAATAACAAAAAGTTGACTTTTCTCGGTGATGAACCTTACAAGGAAAAATTACATAAGTATGTAGTAAATTCTGACTACCTTCTTCATGAGGCTTTTTGCCTTTATTCTCAGAGAGATATTTTTAAACCTTATGAAAAACATCATGCAACAGTTAAAGATGCTTGTGAAAATGCAAATAAATTGAATGCTAAAACTGTGATACTATATCATACAGAAGATAAGAATATTTTAGAAAGAAAAAGACTTTATACTGAAGAAGGTAGGGAATTTTTTCAGGGAAATATAATAGTACCTGAAGATTTAGAAGTTATTGAATTATAGGTACGGAACCTTTAACATTAATCATTGTAATATATCTATAAATATTTTCAGAAAACTTATAAAATAATTGACTGAATTTTATTAATATGATATTATTAGTTTGGAATTAATATTTGATTTATTTATAGTAGCATAATAATAATTGCTGTGATGAGAAGAGTAAGTTATAGGAAGCTTTTAGAGAAAAGTCCTCGTTGGGTGGAAGGGACTTAGGTTGATGATAACTGAAGTGCATCTCGGAGCTCTGAATTGAAGTTTAGTAGACTTCAGCGGGTACGCCCGTTAAAGCGTTGAAGTATGATTGTACTAATATTAGAGTTGTTATGTAACTTACCTATAGTATTTTACATAATAAACAGAGTGGAACCGCGGAAGTATACTTCTGCCTCTGTAATAGAGGCAGAAGTTTTTTGTTTTATAGAATCCGGAATCTATAAAGTGAAACTTGAATCAGATGGGGTTTGTCTTACGACTCCGGGGCAGTTTCTTATAGCTGATTACCATCAGCAAACTGCCCGTTAAATGCCATTTAGGCATTTAACCCCCACCTGATTCTTAGCTGAACGAATCCAGGGGCGTAGCCGCTCTTTACTCCTAGTTAGGCAGAGAGCCAAAATCTGTGATTTTGTGCGAATCGCTTACTCCTCTGAAGAGGAGTTTCCTATAAAGATGGGAGTATTAGAGCGGGTAGTTATTGGATAAAATCCATAATTTTAATGATGAATAACTTTATAGGATTTTTACCGTAGTGATAGCTTACATGAGAATGGTATAAAATTGAAGGTATTACTATTATTAGTGGAGGGATAAAGATGTCTGGAGTAAATAACAAAATCAATAATAGAGTAGATAATAAAATTAGTAATGGCATTTCTAAAGAAAATTTAAATAAACTTATAGAGAGTTTACAATTAATTAAATATGGACATGTGACCTTGGTTATTCAAGATGGAGTAGTAGTACAGTTAGAGAAAAATGAAAAAATGAGACTAGTTTAAAATATATAATTTGAATATGTGTATTATATTCACATAAACATAATATAGCTAGTATTATATAGTATATAAATTAACTTATAATAAAATAATAACAATTGCTATGATGGGAAGAGTAAGTTATGTGAAGCTTTCAGAGAAAAGTCCTCATTGGGTGGAAGGGACTTAAGTTGATGATAACTGAAGTGCATCTCGGAGTTCTGAATTGAAGTTTAGTAGACTTCAGCGGGTACGCCTGTTAAAGCGTTGAGGTATGATTGTACCAAAATTAGAGTTGTTATGTAACTTACCTATGGTATTTTACATAATAAACAGAGTGGAACCGCGGGAGTAAACTTCTGCCTCTGTATTAGAGGCAGAAGTTTTTTTGTTTTGCAGAATTCATAATCTACAAATTTATTAAAAAATTACAATTAAGTTTTCATTAAGTTATTAAACGCACAAATTAGGAGGAACAAATATGAAATTTGAATCATTATTAATACATGGTGGAATAGATGGAGATGAGCATACAGGGGCTGTAAATGTGCCTATATATCAAACATCTACCTATAAACAATCTCAACTAGGGGTAAATAGTGGGTATGAGTATTCAAGAACAGGAAATCCAACAAGGTATGCTCTAGAAAAGTTAATTTCAGAACTTGAAGGTGGATATGCAGGTTTTGCATTTGCGTCGGGCATGGCTGCAATATCAGCTGTATTAATGCTTTTTAAAAGTGGAGATAAGATTTTAATTTCGAATAATGTATATGGTGGAAGTTTTAGAATCTTAGATAAAGTATTTAAAAATTTTAATCTACAATATGAGCTTGTAGATACTAGTAATCATAAGGATATAGAATCTAAAATTACTGAAAATGTTAAAGCTATATTTATTGAAACGCCAACAAACCCTCTTATGACAATAACTGATATAGCTAAAATATCTGAAATAGGCAAGAAGAATAATATAATAACTATTGTAGATAACACATTTATGACACCATATCTTCAAAAGCCAATTGAACTTGGAGCAGATATTGTAATCCACAGTGCCACAAAGTACTTAGGAGGACATAGTGATTTAATAGCTGGTCTTGCAGTTGTAAATAGTGAAGAGTTAGCAGAGAAACTACACTTTATACAAAACTCTACAGGAGGAATATTAAATCCATTTGATTCATGGCTTCTTATTAGAGGAATAAAGACTCTTTCAGTTAGGATGGATAGACATATAGAAAATGCACAGCATGTATTTGAATTTCTGGAAGAGCACCCATTAATAGATAAGATTTACTACCCTGGTTCTAGTGAACATGTAGGGTATGAAACCCATAGAAAGCAAGTAAGTGGATCAGGAGCTATAATTTCATTTGTGTTAAAAGATGGTTTAGATGTTAACAAGTTTTTTCAGGGAATAAAACTTATAACTTTAGGAGAAAGCCTAGGTGGGGTAGAATCCTTAATATCGCACCCAGCAACTATGACACATGCTTCTATACCTTATGAAATAAGACAAGAAATAGGTATTGTTGATAACTTAATAAGGTTATCTGTTGGGCTTGAGAATAAACAGGATTTGGTTGAGGATATAAAAAATGCTTTAGATGGATTAGAATATGTATCTAAGGAGGAAAAATAATCTATGAATTACGCTAACGACATAAGGGAACTTATTGGAAACACACCTATATTAAAGATAAATAATTTTGATATAAAGAAAGATGTTAATATATTTGTAAAATTAGAGTGCTTTAATCCTGGTGGAAGCGTCAAGGATAGAATTGGTATATATATGATTGCAAAGGCAGAAGAAGAAGGTACCCTTAAAAAAGGGGACACTATAATTGAAGCTACTGCAGGTAATACAGGATTAGGTATTGCACTAGGAGCTATAAATAAAGGATATAGAGTGATATTTGTTGTTCCAGAAAAGTTTTCAATAGAAAAACAACTGCTTATGAAAGCACTGGGAGCAGAACTCATAAATACTCCAAGAGAACTTGGTATGCAGGGAGCTATGGAAAAAGCACAGGAATTAATAAAAACTATACCAAACTCAGTTTCACTTAAGCAGTTTGAAAACCCAGATAACCCAATGGCACATTATTTAACTACAGGACCAGAAATCTATTCATCTATGGATAATAAGATAGATTATTTTGTAGCAGGTGCAGGTAGCGGTGGTACCTTTACAGGTATTGCTAAATATCTAAAGGAGAAGAATCCAGATATTAAAGCTGTTATAGCTGATCCACAGGGTTCTACCATAGGAGGCGGTAGTGAGGGGTGTTACACCATTGAAGGTATAGGAAATAATTTTATACCTGAAACCCTTAACATGAGTTTGGTAGATGAAGTTATAAAGGTCAACGATATTGAAGCCTTTAATACGGTTAAGGAGCTAGCTCGGAGAGAAGGACTTATTGTTGGATCCTCCTCTGGGGCAGCAATGGCAGTAGTATTAAAGTTAGCTAAATCTATTAAGTGTGGTAATATAGTTACGATTTTTCCTGATAGAGGAGACAGATATTTTAGTAAAAATCTTTACTAGTACAGCAAAATTTTGCCATGATATAGGTATCCAGACTTGAAATTTAACTTATACGTAGGAATGTGTTACCAAAGCTGAAAGCACATTTAAAAACTTTTTATCAGTCTTAGTGAAGTGTTTTAGAAAATCTTAGAACATTAGATTGCTTGAGCGAAGCGAGTTTATCGAAGGTTCTTAGGTTTTCTAAAACACGAACTTTAGACTGATTAAAAGTTTTAACGTGCTGAAGCTTGGTAACATATTCCGGAGTATAAGTTAAATTTCTGCCCTTGAATCCATATAGTATTAACATTTAAAACACAGGTTCAGGAACAAGCTGTCCTTCTACATATCTAGATACTATATTTCGTTCATCTCCTAAGTATATAAATCTTTCTAATCTTTCTTCAATAGAATAATTAGAGTTTCCAAGATTTGAATCATCTATTACTAATGCATCAAAGGAGTAATCTGCCTCAAAGCTTCCAACTTTACCGAAAAAGCTGCCACCAGATTTTGTAGCTAAGTAAAATGCTTCAGAGGTGGATAAAAAAGGAGAAGTCTTATTGGATTGTACCCAGTATAGTTTTGAAAGCTGTATTGCATAAGCTATAGTTTTTATTATGGAATAGCTGCTTCCTCCACTTACATCTGTTCCTAATGCAACAGGAATTCCTGCATCAAGATATTTTCTGCAAGGCATTATTCCACTACCTATATTCACATTGGATATTGGACAATGCACAACCATTACATTATTGTTTTTTATAAGCTCAATTTCCTCGTCAGAGGAATATATACAATGTGCCATAAGTGTAGGAGTTTGGCCAAATAATCTAAATTCATTGTATACATGTCCATAGGATTTGCTGTTAGGATATAGTTGTTTTACCCAGCTTATTTCATCTGTATTTTCAGATAAATGAGACTGTACAGGTAAAGAATATTTTTCAGCTAGTTTACCAAGGCCTGCCATAAGTTTTGAGGAGCAGCTTGGCACAAATCGAGGAGTTATTATAGGTCTAATTAAATTTGTTTTGCTTTCACAATATTTAATAATTTCTTCTGTATCTTCTAAAGATTGCTCTGTTATTTCTGTCAAAAATTCTGAAGAATTTCTATCCATATTTACTTTTCCGATAAAAGCAGATAAACCAGAAGCACTAAATAGATCTATAAGCAATTTAGTTGCTTCTTTATGAATAGTAGAAAAAACGGATATACGAGTAGTTCCATGCTTCCATATTTCTTTAATAACTTTTTTATAAACACTTTCAGCATAACTTAATTCTTTAAATTTTGACTCTTCAGGAAAAGTGTATGAATTTAACCAAGGTATCAATTCTTTATCCATACCTATACCTATATTTCTATACTGTGGTGCATGAAAATGTAAATCATTCATACCAGGTATTATTAACTTATCACCAAAGTCTTCTATAGCTACTCCATCATAGTCTTTAGTAAGCTTACCTACAACTTCTTTAACCTTCCCGTTCATAATAATAATGTATCCATTATTAATTGCAGTAAATTTATCTGGACTTATTGTATATATAATATTTCCTTTATAAATCTTCATTCCATTTGTATTATTTATCATAATAATTCACGTCCTTCCTAAGTTAAGTATATTTATTAGTTATATTATAGATAGTAAACTGTAAAACCTAAAATATCCAGTATCTTTTACTTATTCTGTGTTTTAAAATAAATTTAGACCTGAACTCAATCCTTAAGAAAACAAATGGAAATGGCTTAAAGGTTTTATAGGCAAAGCAACTGCTGTAAAGTTTTATAATTAAAAATTTATAAAAAACCTTATACAGTAAAATACCATGTATTTCAGAACAAATCAATAAAATTATCATTTTGGCACATATTTTTATAATAAAAACATAATAAGTTATTATAAAAATTAATAATTTATCAAAATGATTATTGACATTTATACATAATAAGAATATACTCATAAACAATTAGTCGTAATTGTTTTGAGGTGAGATTGAATGAGTACGATATTAAAAAAAATACAGCAAACAGCAATTAAATATGTAGATATTTTATCACAGGTTTTAGGTGTAGATGTAGAACTTGTTGACAGTGAACTCATACGAATAGCTGGAACGGGTAAGTACAGGGATGGAATAAATGAAAGTTTAGAAGATCAAGGATATGTATATAAAAGAACTTTAGAAACAGGTGGAAATCATGTAATAAGTGATCCTGGGAAAAACGAATTATGTACAGAATGTCCAAACTACAATACCTGTATTGAAAAATTTGAAATGTGTGTACCTATAAAGTTAAACAACGAAGTGATAGGTGTAATTGGTCTTATATGCTTCGAAGATTGTCAAAGAGAAAGAATTATAGCTAATATGAATACCTATTCAACTTTTTTGGAGCAAATATCTGAACTCATAAGTGCAAAGGCTTTTGAGAGTATAGAGAATGAAAAAGCTATAATGATGACAAATTTATTAAAGACAATAACAGACGAAATAGAACAGGCTGTTGTTATACTTGATAAAAAACATTATATATCTCATTTAAATAAAAAAGCAAATGAAATATTAGGAATAAGTCATAAAGATAGTACAAAGATGAATATAGAATTTACAGGAAACTATTTTTTGGAGGAGCAGGAATATAAAGTTGTATTAGAAGATAAAGAATACTTCTTGATTGGTACTATGAACGATATTGAACTAGGAGAAAAGTATAAATATATTTTTATATTTAATGAAAGTAAGACTGTGAAGAATAAGATTGATAGACTTACTAATATTGAAGATGAAGTTGTATTTGATAATATTCTAGGAACTTCATCTAAAATAATGAGTGTAAAGAAAAAAATATTAAAAATATCAAAGTCAATATCTACAGTGTTGATTACAGGGGAAAGTGGCTCTGGTAAAGAAATGTTCGCAAGGGCAATACATAAGGCCAGCGACAGAAATAATGGTCCTTTTGTAGCTGTTAACTGTGGTGCTATACCAGAAAATCTTTTGGAGAGTGAAATGTTTGGATATGTTAAGGGAGCATTTACTGGGGCAGATCCTAAAGGAAAATCAGGTAAATTTGAGTTAGCTAATGGCGGAACTATATTTTTAGATGAAATAGGAGACATGCCTTTATATATGCAGGTAAAGCTTCTGCGTGCTATACAGGAGAGAGAAGTAATTAGAATTGGGTCTAATGATTCAGTAAAGATAGATATAAGAATAATTGCAGCTACAAATAAAAATTTAGAAGGGCTTATAGAACAGGGGCAATTCAGGGAGGATTTATATTACAGACTTAGTGTTATACCTATAGAGCTACCTTCTCTTAGGGAAAGAATTGAGGATATTAAAGTTATAACCTATAATTTTGCGAATAAATATGCCAAATTATTTAACAAAAATTTTATAGGTATAGATGGGGAGATATGGGACTATATGCTTAGGTATAATTGGCCAGGTAATATAAGAGAGCTTCAAAATACAGTAGAGTTTATGATAAATATGATGGATTCTAATGGAATTATAACCAAAGAAACCCTTCCAAAGAGAATTATTAAAAACACTGAAAAAACTATAAATAATGTTTACTCGGAAGAATTATTAAATTTAAAAAAGATTGAGAGTAAAACTATAAAAAAGGCACTTGAAATATATGGGACAACTACTGAAGGAAAGAAACTGGCTGCTATTAAATTAGGAGTAGGCATAGCTACTTTGTATAGAAAAATAGAAGAATATAAATTATCAAAATGATATTTTTTATCAAAAGTATAATTATAAAAATCCGTAGTATTATTGATAATGTATTAAAAAAACCATTGGAATAATGTAAAAGTGTCAAAAAAACTTATTTGAAAGTTTGGCATAAATATTGCTTGATTTAAAGTTAAGGTTATAAATTTAGGAGGTATTCAAATGAGAAAAAAATTAAGCTTAGTCTTAGCAACAGCACTATCATTTTCTATTTTACTAGGTGGCTGTGGAGCCCAACAAAAAAGTACAGCAGAAAAACCAGCAGAAAACGAAAAAATAAAAGTAGGATTTATATTGTCAGGGCCTGTTAGTGATGGAGGATATAACTATGCCCATGATTTAGGCAGAAAGCAGCTAGAAAAGGAAACTGGAGTTGAAACAATTTATAAGGAATCAGTAAAGGAAGATCCAGCTGAAGTTCAAAAAGTTGCAGAAGACATGATAAATCAGGGAGCTACTGTAATAATTGGTGCAAGCTTTGGGTTTATGGATGGTATAGAAGCAGAAGCTAAAAAGCATCCAGATATAAAATTCTTACATGGTGGTGGATATAAACAGTTAGATAACATGTCTAATTATTTTGGAAGAGAGTATGAGGCAAGATATTTATCAGGAATAGTTGCAGGTATGAAAACTAAAACTAATAAACTTGGATTTGTAGGAGCTCATCCAATACCAGAAGTAATTAGAGGTATAGATGCTTTTACTCTAGGAGCTAGATCAGTAAATCCTAATGCTACAGTTAAAGTTGTGTGGACAAATACTTGGTATGACCCGGCAAAAGAAAAAGAAGCAGCAAAAGCTCTCATAGCACAAGGAGCGGATGTAATAGCACAGCATCAAAATACAGCAGGACCACAACAAGCAGCTGAAGAAGCAGGTGTATTTTCAGTAGGATATAACGTAGATATGAGTAAATCAGCACCTAAAGCTAATTTGACATCAGACATATTTAATTGGGGAACATATTATGTAAAAGCAATAAAAGAGATACAAAACGGTACTTGGAAGTCAGAAAGCTATTGGGGTGGAATTAAAGATGGAGTTGTAGATATAGCACCACTTACAGCTAATGTACCAGAGGGAGCTAAGGAAGCGGTTGAAAAAGCAAAAGCTGATATAGTTTCAGGTAAGAATAAAGTATTTGTAGGACCTATAAAGGATCAAACAGGAGCTGTAAAAGTTCCAGAAGGTAGTAATTTAAGCGATAAAGAAATTCATTCTTTAAATTGGTTTGTAGAAGGTGTAGAGGGAACTATTCCGAAAAAATAATGTTCTAGAAGCAGTACTAGTTTAAACTAGTACTGCTATAAAATATTTAATATTTTTCAGGGGGAATATTTATGAAAAAATTATTAAGTACAATGCTGGTAATGGTTACTATATTAGTAACATTGTTAACAGGCTGTGGCTCCAGCGATAAAAATAATAAGGGCACAGCAGAAAATTCATCAAAAGACAACAAAATTAAAGTAGGATTTTTGTATGTAGGACCTATTGGTGATGGTGGATATACATATGCTCATGACCAAGGCAGAAAATACTTGGAAAAAGAAACTGGAGTTGAAACAGTATACAAGGAATCAGTAAAGGAAGATACTGCAGAAGTTCAAAGAGTTGTAGAGGATATGGTAAATCAAGGGGTTAATGTAGTAATAGGAACAAGTTATGGATTCATGGATGGCATAGAAGCAGAAGCAAAGAAACATCCAAATATAAAATTCTTTCACTGTTCAGGATATAAGCAAGCAGAAAATATGACTAATTATTTTGGAAGAATACAAGATATGGAATACTTAGCTGGAATAGTAGCAGGTATGAAAACTAAGACAAATAAAATTGGAATGGTAGCAGCCTTTCCTATTCCGGAAGTAATTAGAAATATAAATGGTTTTACATTAGGAGTAAGATCAGTAAAGCCTGATGCAGTAGTTAAGGTTACTTGGACAAATACTTGGTATGATCCAGCAAAAGAAAAAGAAGCAGCAAAAGCACTTATAGCTAAAGGTGTGGATGTAATAGCTCAAGATCAAGATACAGCAGGACCGCAGCAGGCTGCAGAAGAAGCAGGTATTTACTCTATAGGTTATAACACAGATATGAGTAAGACTGCACCTAAAGCTAATATGACATCAGCTATATGGAACTGGGGACCATACTATGTAAAACAAATAAAAGCTATACAAAATAACACTTGGAAGTCAGAAAGTTATTGGGGCGGAGTTAATGATGGAATAGTAGATTTAGCACCACTTACAGCTAATGCACCAGAGGGAGCTAAGGAAGCAGTTGAAAAAGTAAAAGCTGATATAGCTTCAGGTAAAAAGAAGGTATTTGCAGGACCTATAAAGGATCAAACTGGTGCAGTAAAAGTACCAGAAGGTACTGTTATGACAGACAAAGAACTTTTATCTTTCGATTGGTTTGTACAAGGGGTAGAGGGAACTATTCCTAAAAAATAATTTTTATGGAGTGATACTTTATGAATTCAGAATTAATATCTGTAAAAGGTATAACAAAGGTATTTGGAAAAGTTGTAGCAAATAATAATGTTGACTTTAGTGTAAAAGCTGGAGAAATACATGCATTCCTTGGAGAGAATGGTGCAGGAAAAAGTACACTCATGAACATGCTATCAGGGGTATATACCCCTGATAGTGGTTCTATATATATACGTGATAAAGAGGTAAAATTTACGTCACCTAAGGATGCTATAAAAGCAGGAGTTGGAATGATATATCAACATTTCAAGCTAGTTGAGTCAATGACAGCTAAACAAAACATATTGTTAGGTCAAGAAAGTAAGATGTTTATAGATTTTAATAAAACTACAAGTAAAATTAAGGATATATGCAGCAGATTTGCATTAGATGTAGATTTGCAGAAATATGTGTATGATATGTCCGTAGGAGAGAGACAAAATCTTGAAATTTTAAAAGTTCTATATAGAGGAGCGAATATTCTTATTTTAGATGAACCTACTTCAGTGTTTACACCTCAAGAAACTAAAAAGCTGTTTAATATAATGGAGAAAATGAAAAAAGAAGGTTGCGCTGTAATTTTTATAACACATAAGATGGATGAGGTTATGGAAATAGCAGATAGAATAACAATTTTAAGAAAAGGTGAAACAGTTTGTACAGTTAACAAGACGGAAACAAATCCTAAAAATCTTACTGAACTTATGGTAGGAAAAGAAATGGATTTATTTATAGATAGGGTTGAACGTGAGCCAGGAGAAGTTGTGTTAAAAGTTTCTAACTTAAATGTTTTAGGTAATGATAACGTAAAGCTTTTAAAAGATGCCAGCTTTGAAATAAGAGAAGGTGAAGTTTTAGGAGTTGCAGGTATTGCAGGATGTGGTCAGAAAGAACTTTGTGAAGCTATAACTGGTATGTGTAAGGTACATAGTGGAGAAATAATATTTGAAGGAGAAAATTTGGCAGGAAAGTCCTCTAAAGAAATTATTCAAAAGGGAATATCCATAAGCTTTATACCAGAAGATAGATTAGGTATGGGTTTAGTTGGTTCTATGAACATAATAGACAATCTCTTACTTAAAGATTATAAAAAGCAAAAGGGTATGTTTGTAAACAGAAAAGGCCTAATAGATAAGTCAAAGGAATTAGTTGAAAAACTAGAAGTAAAAACTCCAGGAATATACCATCCAATAAGATATTTATCTGGTGGAAACATACAAAAGATATTATTAGGAAGAGAGTTAAGTTTAAATCCTAAACTTATTGTTATGGCTTATCCAGTAAGAGGATTAGATATAAATACCTGTTATACAATTTATAATTTAATAAATGAAGAAAAGAAGAAGGGCACTTCTATTCTATTTGTAGGTGAAGATTTGGACGTACTTATAAAACTTTGTGATAGAATTATGGTCTTGAATAGTGGAAATATTACAGGAGTCGTGGATGCAAAAGAGGCCACTAAGGAGAAACTTGGTTTATTGATGGTTTCAAACGCAGAAAAGGATGGTGATAAATATGCTACTGAAGCTTGTTAAGAGAGCAGAAGTTGATAAAAAGAAAAGTCTACAAATTAGACTACTAGCAGTACTTGGTGCACTGCTAGTAGTTAGTATATTTTTAGCAGCACTTAAATTAAATCCTATATCAGTATACGGCACTATGGTAAAAGGTGCTTTTGGCTCACCTTATAGTATAAGACAAACTATAATTCAAGCAATTCCTTTATTGATAGCGGGTCTTGGAATAGCAATAGCTTTCAAAATGGAGTTCTGGAATATAGGTGGAGAGGGACAAATATTGATGGGTGCTTTTGGAGCAGCTTTAATCGGTCTTAAGTTTCCAAATACACCAAGATTTTTTTTGTTAGTGGCAATGTTTATAACTGGTGCAGTAATTGCAGGCATATGGGCACTAATACCAACATATTTTAGAATAAAGTGGAAAACTAATGAAACTATAACAACTTTAATGATGAATTATATAGCTTTAAAATTTGTAACTTATCTTCAATATGGACCTTGGAAAGACGCTACAGCTCTAGGCTTTCCTAAGATACCCAACTTTTCTGATAATGCTACTTTGCCAGAAATATTCGGGATTCATATAGGGTGGATAATAGCTTTAGTAATTGCTGTACTAGTGCATATATATATGAATTACACAAAAAAAGGATACGAGGTTTCAGTAATAGGAGCTAGTGAAAAAACAGCTTTATATGCAGGTATGGATATAAAGAAGACTGTATTAGGTGCATTATTTTTAAGTGGAGCTATTTGTGGAATTGCAGGAGTAATACAAGCTTCCGCAGTAAGTCAAACTTTATCTGTACAAGTATCAGGAGGAGCAGGTTATACAGCTATAATAGTTGCATGGCTTGGTTACTTAAGCTCATTTGGAATAACATTAGTCTCAGTTTTATTCGCTGGATTATTAGCTGGTGGTAGATTTATACAAACAGCTTTTGGTATACCTGAATCTGCTGCTTTTATATTACAGTCAACTATCTTATTTTTTGTACTTGGCAGCGAACTTTTTATAAGATTTAAAATAAAATTTGCATCACCGGAAAAAATTAAGGAGGTGGCTTAAATGGATTGGATAATTAGTTTTTTAGCTGCAGCAGTAGTAGCTGGTACACCTCTTCTTTTCGGAACTTTAGGAGAGATAATAACTGAAAAGGTTGGAAACTTAAATTTAGGGGTAGAAGGGTTAATGCTTATTGGCTCTGTAATGGGATTTATGATTGGATTGAAAACAGGTAATCCAATAATGGCCTTGTTAGCAGCTATGATTGCAGGAGCTCTAGGCTCATTAATTTATGCATTTTTAACTGTAAGTTTTAAAGCTAATCAAACAGTTACTGGTCTTACACTAACTATATTTGGTACTGGTTTTTCAAGTCTAATGGGCACAAAGCTGGTTGGCCAAGTAGCTCCAGACTCAATAAAAAGTTTCTTTAAACCAGTAGAAATACCTATATTGTCAAAAATACCAGTTTTAGGACCTATATTTTTAAGACAAGATGTATTTGTTTATTTAGGTTATATTTGTGCTATTTTATTGGGAATATATTTATATAAAACATCAAAGGGATTAAATGTTATTGCTATAGGTGAAAACCCAGCAGCCGCAGATGCTGCAAGTATAAATGTAAATTTGTATAAGTATATTCACATACTGCTTGGCGGAGCACTTTGTGGACTTGGGGGAGCATACCTTTCTCTAGTTTATGTACCAGCGTGGCAGGAAAATGTAACTGCAGGAAGAGGATGGATCGCTGTTGCTTTAGTTATATTTGCGGGTTGGAATCCTTATAAGGCTATTGCAGGAGCATATTTCTTTGGAGGGCTAGATATTATAGGTTTTAGAATGAATAATCCTATAGTATCACAATACCTGATTGATGCAGTGCCGTATTTAGTAACTTTTATTGTACTTGTAGTTGTTTCTATGAAAAAATCTAGAAAGAATGCGCCTCCTAAGGCTCTTGGAAATGCTTATTTTAGAGAAGAAAGATAAAGTGAAATTTCTACTTTGCGACTCTGTATAGGGGGACCGGGTGGAAACTTAACTTATACTCCGGAATATGTTGCCAAACTTCAGCACGTTAAAAACTTTTAATCAGTCTAAAGTTC
>NZ_JABAIW010000006.1:0-128663 GCF_014231265.1 Clostridium sp. DJ247
CAAAGCTCCTAAGATTTTCTAAAAACACTTCACTAAGACTGATAAAAAAGTTTTTAAATGTGCCTTCAGTTTTGGCATCATATTCCTACGTATAAGTTAAATTTAAGCTATGGGTATCTATACAGAAATCCTCAATAGAAACTAAGCACGGAAGGGAGAATTACTAATGGTTTATGAGCTAGATAATATGAAGCTAAGTGAATTATTTGAAAAATACCCTTACATAGAAGAGTTTTTTTCTTCCTATGGAGTAAATCTAAATAAGATGAAAGATTTAAACCTTGATGAGTTTATTAATTCATTAGATGAAGATATTTTTCTAAATTTAGGTATAGAAAAAGAGGCTCTGTTACCTCATCTAGAAGATATAATTTGTAACATGGAAAAAATGAAAGAAAGTTTATCTCATAAAATTCAGAGTATTACCATAATAGGGGGACATACCAAAAATGGCATACCTGAAGATATAAATATAACTTTTAAACCCGGAGATATTATTTGTATAGTAGGTCCTACTGGTTCTGGAAAAAGCCGACTTCTTGGAGATATTGAATGGATAGCACAAAAAGATACTCCTACTGGTAGACAAATACTTATCAATAATGAAGTTCCTGATGAATCAATGAGATTCTCTATGGAAAATAAGTTAGTAGCTCAACTTTCACAAAATATGAATTTTATTTTGGACATGACTGTGGAAGAGTTTATAACCATGCATGCAGAAAGTAGAATGATCTCCAATATAAAAGATACTGTAAATTTAATTATTGAACAAGCCAATGAGTTATCTGGTGAAAAATTTGTTAAAGCTACACCAGTTACTGCTCTTAGTGGTGGTCAATCTAGAGCTTTAATGATTGCAGATACTGCTTATTTAAGTTCTTCACCAATTGTGCTAATTGATGAAATTGAAAATGCAGGTATTGATCGTAAGAAAGCATTGGATCTTCTAATTAAGAAAGAAAAAATAGTACTTATGTCCACACATGATCCAATTTTAGCACTAATGGGTAATACACGATTAGTTTTAAAAAATGGTGGCATTAGTAATGTGCTTAATACAACTGATTTAGAGAAAGAAAACCTACGAATTATTCAGCATTTTGATGAAAAGTTTCTTCAACTAAGAGACTTTTTACGTCATGGTAAATCAATAGATTTTGATTTAGATAAATTTTTTACAGATAATTTCTAATAATATCATTTATTATGATAACACTTTATAGGTTAACTTTTACCTTAATTAGCAATTATAAAATTTTCATTAAATATAAAATGAGAACTGTTAGTTCTCATTTTACATTTATTAACTATTTCAATATTCCTAGCCGGTATCCCATAATACCTACTGCATAGCACGGCTGTCTGAAAATAAAATTAATTTCAGTACAAATCCTATTTTTATATGAATTATTACAAGTCTTTTATAAATTTTGATTTTTGAGACATCCTTTTTACTTTTTAAGTTTTAATGAGCTACAAGTATTTTCTCTTCTTTAATAACAACTTGATCATTTCTTAGAATTTGCTTAGTTCTATTTCCAGTACTTAAAGAATCTAAATATACTATTTCATCTGGGTGGATTTTTATTACTTTTATTTTATCCTTCTCCTGAATCATGATGTTTTTGTCTGGACAGTATTCTTTTGCCTCATCAAATAGTGAAGAATTTTCTACACTTGTTGACGCCTTCCCAAAAACTTGCACTCCTTTTATTTGTCTATAGCTTATATACTCGGTATTTACTAATAGACATACATTAGGATTTTCTTTTATGGCATCAAATTTGTCTCCACCAGCAGATATAATGTATATATCCAAATTATTTCCCATGAAATATTGCACCGGACTGCTACGTGGAATACCTTTAATACAAGTAGCAAGTGAGCCACTTTTATACTCCTTTAAAAATTCCACGATATGACGCTTTAATTCAGAAGGTACCATCTTTGTATTCATTCAATTCATCTCCCTATTAATTTTAAAATTTCATAATTAGTATTTTAAATTTTTAGGGATACTATTCATGACTAATTAAGTCATCCTATTGTACCTTTACTATAAGATTTATATCTTTACTTTCTGGTAAGTTTATTTCGTTGATCTTTGCTTTTAATATAATTTGAGATGTATTAATATTAAAGTTACTAAAGCTCGTTTTTACATTTTGTAACGTTGTTTTCGGAGGAATTTTAGATATATCTGTGGAGTTATCTAAATTTACTTTAGTATATTCACCTTTATCATTAACTAAATAAGTACTTTCTTTATTTTTTATTTCAAAGGTCTTACTTGTGCTATTCTCAATAGAACAATATGTGCTTATATTATTCCCCTTAACCTCAATATATTGGAGGGTAACTTTAAAGTTTCCGCTATATATTCCGCACATAGCAAATGGATTTAGTTTATAAGCCACATCCTGCACAACATTGCTTTCTTTTGAATCTTCTTTGTCATCATCTTTATCATCATGCTTGCCATCGTGTTTGCTATTCCCCTTGTTTTTTCCGTTTCCCTTAGTTTTACTTTTATCATTATTATTGTAATTTCCTGATAGTAATATTGGTGAATTTTTATTTAAAATTCCTTCTACAATTATTGCCTTATCCTCAGCTTCATTTTTTAAAATTGTTCCATTCTTATTGATTTCATCACTATTTTTATCTTTATTTACGTTATTTTTTTCACTATCACTGCTTGTATTATTATTTTTACTAGCATTATTCTCAGTGTTAACATTATTACTTACAGGCTGTTCTTTCTTATCATACCCCGTAAAAATATAAGCTGTAATTGCAACAAATAGCATTAGAACTGCCACATATATTAATTTCTTGCTTAAAATTTTTTTATGTTTTTTTTCCTTTAAAGAATCCTTTTTTAATATGTTCTCTTTAATATTACTATTATCAGTTTTATTTATGTTAAACTTAGTCTCAGTCCCACTATCCTCATTGGTTAAGTTATCTATACCTTTTGTACCCGTTAAATCATTCTTAACTGAATTATATAAAGTCTTAGTAGCTCCATTATCTTTTTTACTTTTTAAATTTCTGCTTATGTAATCTATAGAAACTGACTTAAACACATTGGTATTTTCGTTACTATTTATTATTAAAGTTTCTTCCCAATTTTTATTGCTATCTTTATCAGTAACTGTATTAGTATGATTATGAAAAACTTGTTGTAAATTTTGTTGCAGCTGTATTATAGAACTATACCTGTCACTTACATCAATTTGCATACATCTCTGTACTATATTCTTTAAGCTGTTGTCCACACTATATTCATAGCCGTCATCCTTCAAAGGATCTAATAAACTTTTGGGAGCTTTTTTAGTAATCATATAATAAATAACTGCACCTAATCCATATATATCTGTTTGTATACAAGTCTGTCCTCTTCCATACTGTTCTGGTGCAGCATAACCTTTTGATCCCATATAAATAGTATCGCTGTCCTTATTTTGCTTGTATACTCTAGATATACCAAAATCTATTAATACAACTTTACCTAATGGAGTTATCATAATATTAGAAGGCTTCAAATCTCTATATATAATTGGAGGATTAAAACTATGCAAATATGAAACTATATCACAAATATTTAATGCAATGCTGCAAATTTCATCAGGCTCTATAACATCTTTTCTCTTTATAAAATCTTCTAGAGTTTCTCCTTCTATATAATCTTCTACCATATATAAATTATAATTTTCATGAAAAATATCTACTACTCTTGGAATTCCAGTGTGACTCAAATTTTTCAATATATTTGGCTCTGCTAAAAAGTTAATACTATCTTGTACTTCTTTTTTAACTTCCTTTATTGCCCAAAGGTTTTCTAATCTTAAATTTTTGCATAAGTATACAGCACTCATGCCTCCTTGTCCAAGAGTTTTAATTACTTCATACTTTCCATCTAGAATATGTCCACTTTTTAACATCAGTCCACCTCTTATATTACTCCTACTATATTTTATCCGATGACTACCATCTCTGATACTCCTATCTGATTCAAGTTTCACTTTATCTATAAAAAAACACATAAAAAATGTGTTACTATTATATATACGTACCATAATTAATGAGTAAGGGGGTACGATAAGATAGCTTTGAAAATAATAATCCACATATGAATATTTACACTGAATAACATATGTGGATTATTATATAGTTATGTTTACTTTTTATTTCTTATTATATCAACTAGCTCATCTATATATACATTATCAAAATTAATACCCTCTAACTCTAATCTTTCCTCTATAGCTTTCTTTATAACTTGAGATCCTTTAATACTGCCAATTATTACAGCTCCATTAATCTTATTATCTTTTATAAAGATTTTCTTATAGGAATTATTTTCACCGTCATCCTCAACTATTACATTGGATGCATCACTATCCTGAACATTTCCCATAGAAAATAAGGATATATTAAATGCATTCATGGTTGTAACAGGGGTAATAGACTTGTATATACTTTCTTTACCTACTATATTATATCCTGCTGTGTTTCCTTGACTTATTGCTATGTTCCATAAACCATAAACTCTATTTTCATATTCAACTATATCTCCTGCTGCATAAATATCCTTTACACTAGTTTCCATTTTTTCATTTACTAGTATTCCCTTATTAGCTGCTATACTTGTTTCTCTTATTATATCAATATTAGGTTTGATTCCTATGGAATATGTAATCATATCACAGGGAGTAAAATCTCCATTACCATTTAGTATTCCCTCTATTTTATTTTCTGCAGCACATATTCCTTTAATTTCGTTGTTTAATATAATGTCTACACCTTGAGCTTCCACTGACTTTTTTAGTATGCTAGAAGCTCTTTCATCTAACTGTTTTGGCATAAGTCTAGGTAATATTTCTGATATAATTACCTTCTTACCTAATTGACATAAAACCCATGCTAACTCTAATGATAGAATACCTCCTCCAATACTTAGTATGGTATTACCATGTTTAGCTGTATCTACCATTTTTCTTGCATCTTCTAAAGTTCTTAAAGTAAGCATACTTTTTCTATTATCATTATCTATAGGTGGAGCTATGTTGCTAGATCCGTTAGCTAATAATAATTTTGAATAATTTTCTTTATGTCCATTTAAAAATGTTACTTCTTTTTCTTCTGTATTAATAGATATGGCTTTTGCATTTAGATTAATATCTATGTTATTTTCTTCATACCATTGTTTTTTTTGAAGCAGCATTTTATCCTCTTCTAAGGAACCTAAAAGTCCTTTAGATAACTTTAATCTGCTATATGGATAAAACTTTTCTTCTCCAAAAACTTTTATTTCAATTTCTTTGTCCACTTCTCTAATGGCTTTTATAGCACTTATAGCTGCTATTCCGTTTCCTATGATTACAATTTTTTCTCTCATTTTCCCATCTCCTATCAAATAAAAATTGAATGTGGAAGCTTTTTTAGATATCCTCGCCCGAAATTTAAGTTATACGTAGGGATATATTACCAATGTTGAAGTCACATTTAAATATTTTTTTTATTAGTCTTAGTGAAAATTTGAGAAAAAATCTTAGAGCTTTAGATATGTTTGAGCATAGCGAGTTTATCAAAGTTCTTAGATTTTTCTCAAGTTTGAACTTTAGACTAATTAAAAATATTTAACGTGACGAAACATGGTAATATATCCTGGAGTATAACTTAAATTTCAGGCATGGTTATCTATAAAACTAAGTTTATTTTAATAATTATAATACTACTTTACTTTTATTTCCATTATTTTTTATAAAATATAGTTAATTCCTCTTTACACAAGCTCCCACAACCTAAAATAGTTTAAGGATTAAACATGTTACTTACTTGTTCTAGAATAAGAAAATTTGTTAAATCATAGTGTAGTGGAGTTAAAGTTACATATCCTCTCTTTACATAATATATATCTGTATCTTCACAGTCCTGATCTTCTAGTTCAGCTTCTAGCTTAAATCTTTTTTTCCCTATATCTTCACTGTTTTCAATCTTTTCAATAAAACTATTTTTATATACTCTACTTCCAATCTTACAAACTTTAATTCCCTTAATTTCTTCTTGTGGAATTAAGGGTACATTCACATTAAGTACAACATCATCCCCTATCTCTTTATTCTTAACTATTCGCAATACTTCAGCTGCATATTTTGCTGCTGTTTCATATTTCTCTTCCTCTTTTTTAATTTCTACTGATATAGCTAAAGATGGAATTTTGTAAATGGCTGACTCAATAGCTGCTGAAACCGTTCCTGAGTAAATAACATCTGTTCCCAAATTAAATCCACTGTTAATACCCGATACTACCATATCAATTTTCTCTTCTGATAGCTTATCTAGAGCTATTCTCACACAGTCAGCTGGTGTTCCATTTATACTGTAAGCTTTACCATTTATACCTTGAAGTTTTACTTCTTCAACCTCTATAGGTGTTGTAAGAGTTATAGAATGCCCACATGCGCTCCTTTGAGAACATGGAGCTGCTATAATTATATTATGCTCTTTTTCAAGTTCCTTTGCTAATTCATATAATCCTTTAGCATTAATTCCATCATCATTAGTCAATAATAACCTCATATCTTGCCCTCCATATTTCTTATAAATTTTTTATTTATTATTAATCTGGATTAAAAGGTATCTATATATAATTATATTAGCTTTAATTATAATATTTGTAATAATCCTCATAGAATACAAAAATAATTAATGCAAACTATATTTATAGATACCAATACTATAAATATTTTTTTATAACAGAGGAGGTATTCATATTGAGCAGCAAACAAGGTCCAATAATTCCACAAAGCCAAGATAATCTTAGCAAGCTTAAGGAAGAAGTATCTACTGAGCTTGGAGTGGAAGTTCCTCATGCTTCTGGCAATAAGCTCTGGGGATATGTTCCTGCATCAAGATGTGGTACTGTTGGTGGTAATATGGTAAAAAAGATGATTGAAAGCTTTGAAAAAAATCTTATAAAGTAATTTAAACATGCCCGAAATTTAACTTATACTCCGGGGGATATTACCATGTTTCGTCACGTTAAATATTTTTAATTAGTCTAAAGCTCAAACTTAAGCAGAGAGCCAAAATCTGTGATTTTGTGCGAATCGCTTACTCCTCTGACTATAAGGAAGAGGAGTTTCATAAAAATCTAAGAACTTTGATAAACTCGCTACGCTCAAACATATCTAAAGTTCTAAGATTTTTTATCAAGTTTTCGCTAAGACTAATAAAAAAAATATTTAAATGTGACTTCAACATTGGTAATCTCCCCCTACGCATAAGTTAAATTTAAGTTATGCTTATCTAAATAACTATTAAAATTGACTTTTTATATACTTATAAGGAAGGGTGGTAAAAATACATTATGGGAAATAAAGAGATATATACTAATTATGAAAGTAAACTTAAGAATGCAAAAACTAAAACAGAATTGGCTAAAGAATTAGGTATTGATACCCCTAAAGATGGATATTGGGGCAATATGTCTTCTAGAGTATGTGGTACTGTTGGCGGGGCTATAGGTGGAAATTTTGTAAAAGCCGCTGTAGAAAGTTTTGAAAGAGAACTTGCTAATAAATCAAAGTGATATAAAGTTATATCCTACTCTAATTATTTACTAAAATATTTTTCTTTAAATTATAATTTTTATATATAATTTTAATCACACAAAACTATATTTTTCATATACTAAATATATAAGATATTAGTTTATAAACATCTCAAAACTAATATGCATTATAATAACTTTGAATTCTTCAATATAATATAGATTAAATTTACCCCCATTTAACTTTTACAAACTTTCCCTATCACCTCCAAACTTTAAGTACCATTTATGGTTGCTTAAAAAACATTTAAGCAATCTAGCCTGCAGTTCCTTAAGGAGCTACAGGCTAGATTACTTTTTTACTCAGAAACCTTTTCTTGAATTTCTTTCCATATTTCTTCATCTGATTTATCTTTCAGTACTTTATATCTGTTATCCTTCATGGAAGTATCAAACTGACAAATAGATGAATATATGCAGTATTCACATGAATCCTTATTCTTTTTCTTAGAAGGTCTTATATCTATATTACCTTCCAACATTTCCTCACACAATTTTTCCACGGTATCTCTTACATATTTTCTAAGAAGCTGAAATTGTTCTAAGGTTGCCACAGAAGACTGTGCCTCTGACAATGTTCCATCTTTTTTCATGGTTGCAGGAATAATATCAGAACTTTTCTCTATCTCACTATCCATTTCCTTTATTATACTAGGATCATTTAACAGAAGACCATTCATCCTAAGACTTTTTGTTATCCTTTCTTCTATTTCCTTATCAGACATTTCTCCTTTTCCTTTTATAATAGGGTCATCTAATTTAAAATAAAGAATTCCAGCGGGTAAAGCCTCAATATCTATTCTTCCTTCCAATTCATAAAGCATTGCATCTAAGTATATTAATAGCTGTATTTGAAAACCATAGTATACATCTGACAACTTAAATTCTTTAGTTCCTGATTTATAATCTACTATTCTTAAGTAGGAAGTACTTTCTTCATTCAGTCTGTCTACTCTATCTACTCTTCCTATTAAGCTTACATTTTCACCAGAGTGGAGCTGTATTGATATTGGAGGAAAATCCCCTGAATTACCAAAGCTTAATTCATAACCAGATGGATTAAACCCTCCTCTTTTTATATGTTCGGTAATAAGCCAAACAGATCTTGTAAGAACCCTTTTTAAATTTGTGGTAACGTGACCATATTTCTTAGAACTATTAAGTATAGAGCCTGGTACTTTTTCTAAGGTTTTATCAACTATATCTGATACATTTTTCTCACACCATTCTTTATCTATATCTCTCCAACTCAAATTTTTTTCTTTAATACTCATAGAAAAATCCTGTAATATATTATGCATAAAACTTCCTAAATCTGGTGCACTTAAATTATAAATCTTTCTATCTTTAGCCTTAAGACCATATTGAACAAAATATGCAAAAGGACATTCTACAAACTTTTCAAGTCTAGATACACTCATATACATATGTCTTCCGTAAAGCTCTCTAACTTTTTTTGTATCCATAATTTCAGCCTTATTAGTATAATTAAAAGCCCTTAATACAGTATCTAACTTGTCATTCCAGTTTTCATCATTCTTATACCACCTATATACATCAAGCCATAGATCATTTATGCACTGATCTTCTTTATTTCTCTTTATATTGCTAATAAACTCATTAAAGGTGGCTTTAGGTCTAGAAATATCCTCTATATTTTCTTCATATCCATTATTTATAACATTACTTTTTTCAATTATTTCTGGGAAAATCTTTTTAATTCTAGATATTATGATAGATGGTCTTTTAGCTTTTCCTTCTTCATCAGCCATTGGATAACTTATTCTCAAATATTTACTCACAATAGTTAGGGTAGTATACACTAAAAATTGTTCCTCAAAGGCCCTACTTCTTGTATCCTTTGCTATTTCTAGACCTCTTTCTTTCAAGCTTTCTCTATCTCCATCTGTTAAAATTCCTTCTGGTGGAATTACTGCTGGAAAAACACCATCGTTAGCTCCAATGATATATAGTGCACTTACATCATGGCTCTTTAATCTTGTAACGCTGCCTACAAGCACTTGATCTAGAGCTGGAGGAATTACCCCAATTTCATATTCTCCAAAACCTGTAGATAATATCTTAGCAAAGGTATCCATACTTAAATTTTCATTACCTATAGTTTCTACTATTTGATCTAAAGTTTCTACTACAATATCCCATATCTGAGTGTATTCATTAGCTTTGTCAAGTTCACCTGAGGCTTTAAACTTATCTAATAAGCTTTGAATTTTTTCAGGTATTTTTACTTCGCAAAGAAACTTATATAATTCTTCGCACATTTGTAATGCATTTTTTCTTCCTTTAGTAGCTATAGACAAATTTAAAAGGGGCTCCTTTATTTTTTGTCTTACCTGATCTATTCTATCTAAAATACTTTGCTCATCTTCTAATATTTCATCTTCATTGAATTCATAATTTATTCTAAAATTCCACTTTTTATCTTCAATCCACTTTTTGCCTCTTATACCGTTAGCTAACACATAATTTTCTATTATATCTATTTCTTCTCTATGTAAATCTAAAAGCCCAGTCTTTAGATATCTAAACATACACTCATAAGACCAATTCTTAGATAATATTTCTACCGCAGAAACTATTAAAGTTATTATAGGGTTATCTGTTATTTTTCTTTTTTTGTCAATAAAATATGGTATGTCATACTCTGCAAAAACCGCTCTGATTAAATTCTCATAACCCTCTAAATCCCCACTTACTACTGCAATATCTCTAAATCTGAATTCCTTATCTCTGCATATTGTAACTATATCTCTAGCTGTTTGCTCTATTTCCTCATATTTATTAAGTGCTTTAAAAATATGTAAATTATCTATACTTTCCCTATAAGCTTTATATGGATATGCAAATAAATAATGTTGAAGATGCTGCAATTCTTTACTGTCCTTAAATCTATAGCAAGGATCACACTTTAGCCCAATAGGTTTATCATATCCTATGTTATTTGCTTCCATGATTTCTAAAAGTTTTTTTTCTGTATTCTTAACTGGTAAAAATATATCAGTGTTATCTGTGTCGCATTCCCCACTTAAGCAATCTGTGCATAAAGTTACATTTACCTTCTTAGCTTTTTTCATAAGCTTTTCTAAAACTACATATTGTTGAGGAGTGAAATTTGAAAACTCATCCACCCAAATCTCTGCTTCATCAAATACATGACATTTGTCAATTTTCTCAGACAGTATAGCTAAATCATCTTCGGTATCTATATAATTATTATGAAGCTTTTTTTCAAACTCTGAAAAAATTAAAATCACATCTTCAATTTTATTTTTTAAATTTTCATTTTCTATTCTATCCAAAGTACTTTTAAGTGTTTCCACTGTAACATTATAACGCTTTAACTCTGTTATAATATTAGACACTGTGCTTACAAATCCATTCTTTTTCGCTGCTTTTCCAAAAACCTTAAACTTATCTTTATTTTCATCCATTATTTTATAGATAAGCATGCTTCTTCCTGCGTCATTTAAATGAGGTCTTGTAATCCCTCCAACTTCATTACAAACAGTATATGCCATTCTTCTAAAGCTAAAAACCTTAGCCCTAAGCATACTTTCCTCTCCTACAACTTTTATAAGATTCTTTTCAGCCTGGAAAGAAAACTGCTCCGGAACTAATAATATTAAGGGATTGCTGCAATCCTCATCTATTCTCTTTTTTATTGCATTTAAACAATAGTGACTCTTGCCACTACCTGCTCTTCCAAATATAAATCTTAAACTCATAGTTTTCATACCTTCTTTGCAAGTATCTTTATATGTTATAAATGCACACTTGAAATTTAAGTTATACTCCGGAATATGCTGCCAAACTTCGGCGCGTTAAAAACTTTTAATCAGTCTAAAGTTTTTAAATGTGCCATCAGTTTTGGCAGCATATTCCTACGTATAGCTTAAATTTCAAGTGTGGACCCATATATAAAATCAAATCGCGAACTTTACATAATTACTCTATATTCATTTTACAAGTTTCCAACTCTATTTAATATTATAACACTAATAAAACAAAAAGCAGAACACTGTTATCAATGTTCTACTTACTATATATTTTGACTCAAAACTCTATTTATACAAAGGGACATGTCATTATAACTAAAAGTATATTCAAAATTATTTAACGCGCTAAATCAATGAAAATGTACTTCTAAATATATGCCAAGTTTCAGGCTCAAAATTTAACTTATACGTAGTGATATGTTATCCATACTGAAGTCAAATTTAAATACTTTTCTAATGAGTCTTGGTGAGGTATTTGAGAAAAATCTTAGAACTTTAGATATGTTTGAGCATAGCGAGTTTATCAAAGTTCTTAGATTTTTCTCAAATCCGAACCTTAGACTCATTAAAAAGTATTTAACCTGATGAAGTATGGATAACATATCACGGAGTATAAGTTGAATTTTCACCTAAACCCTCTAGTCTTCAACAGTTATAGCTTCAATTCTCTTTAACAAGTCGTCTGTAAGTTTTTTTAAATCATCGGAATCTCTAGATTCTGCATAAACTCTGCAAAGAGGTTCATCTGCATCTGGTAAAACTAGAGCCCATCCATCATTGAAATTTAACTTAACCCCTTCAATTAAATCTACTGATTTAGAGTCATTCTCTTCAATGAGATTTCTCATAACTTTACCCTTCATATTCCATGGGCATTTTATTTCTGTCTTTGTAACATAGTATCTTGGAATTTGAGCCATTATATTTGAAAGCGGCAAGTTACTTGTTGCCATAAGATTAAGAGTTAAAGCACATACACTTACCGCATCTATAGTCATTAGATAAGCGCTAACCATATCTCTCCTACAAAGTGCAGTTTCATTTTTTAAATATGCATCTAAAATAGCATTTTGTGAAGTTTTAGTTCTTATAAATTTAGAACCACACATTTCAGCTATCTTTTCCATTGTGGAAGATGCAGTTACTGGCACAACTAGAGTTTTTATGTTATTCGATTTTAACATAACAAGAGCATTTAAAGCATCATATAATTCATCTTTAATTGCATTTCCTTTTTCATCTATAAATATTGCACCTTCGCACTCATCATCAATTCTAATACCTAAATTTGCGCTATTTTCTATTACTTCCTTTTTCATACCTTGTATATCATTGAACTCATGGTGAATTTTAACACTTATTTTAAGCTCGTGGAACAAAGTCTCTACAATTTTTAATACCATTGGGTTTTTTGCACTTAACACTACTTTATACTTCTGACTTCTTATATTATGAACACCTAGTTCATTTAATAGCTGTCTCACATTATATTCGATACATTTATCCATATGTTCTATCTTTTTAAAGGTATCAGTTTTAACCCTTCTAAAGTCTTCCCTTATGAAACTATTTTCAATTTTACGCTCTAAATTCTTGTCTATGTCAAGTCCATTTTCATCCATAAACAATATGTTAACTTTTTCTGGAATATCTTCATCTATAGATACATGAATACTTCCATGTACTCCAAAGAATAGAGTGGATTGTCTTGCATAAGCTCTTGGTAGTCTTCCCAAATCTAAAACATTTACTCCCATAGATAAAAGCCCTGTAGCAAGAGAATACTTAAACATCTGAGCGGCCCCATTATCGGAACAACTGATAGCAACCTTTGAATCTGGTTTCAAAATCGATCCATATGCTGATCCTAATCTAGAAACAAACTCTGGAGTTATATCTACATTCACTTCTCCTCTTATACCTTTTTTACCAAACAAAGATTTAGAGAATTTTCCCTTCCATATCATGTTTGTTTTTACTACAGAACTAGCATCTATAATTTTACTCGGCCATATTTTAATACCTGGCTTAATTATAGCTCTTTCTCTTACTAGTGTATCGTCACCTACGGCTGCTTCTTCAAATACAGATGCTTTTGATTCTAGCTGCACTTTTTTACACAAAACTGCTCCTCTAACAGCTGCATTATCTCCTATATAGCAGTTATTGAAAAGAACACTTCTTTTTATAGTAGCACCATTAGATATTATGTTATTTCTTCCAAGAACAGAATATGGTCCAATTTCTGCATCATCATATATCTTAGTTCCGCTACCTATATAAACTGGAGCTGCTATATATGCATTTTCACTTATTTCACAATCTTTTCCTACCCATATACCGTCTTTATATTTATCGCCTTTAATATTTACCTTTACTAAGCTTTTCAATATATCAAAATGACATCTTATATATTGTTCAATATTACCAATATCGCACCAGTAGCCCTCTGCTACATAGCCAAACATAGGTTTTTTATCATGTAGGAGCATAGGAAATAAATCATTACTAAAATCAAACTTTTGATTTTTTTCGTAATAGGAGAATATTTCTGGTTCTAACAAATATATTCCTGTATTAACTTTATCACTAAATACTTCGCTCCAACTCGGTTTTTCCAAGAATCCAGAAACTCTTCCATCATTATCTGTTACAACAACTCCAAATTCTAAAGGTACAGGTACTTCCTTTAAAACTAATGTTGCTATAGACTGCTTCTTCTTATGATATGCAATAGCTTTTGATAAATCTATATCTGTTAAAGCATCTCCACTTATAACTATAAAACTGTCATCTAAAAAACCTTCTGCATTTTTCACGCTGCCTGCAGTTCCTAACGGAGATTCTTCTATAAAATATCTTATATTAACCCCAAAATCTTTTCCATCCCCAAAGTAATTTATTATTTCATCTGGTAAGTATTGTAGTGTAACCCCTATATCAGTTATTCCATTCTCTTTTAATAGTTCCACTGCATATTCCATAACCGGTTTATCCATTATGGGCATCATTGGTTTTGGTATATTACATGTTAATGGTCTTAATCTTGTTCCTTCTCCCCCAGCCATTATTATAGCTTTCATAAATTCCATCCCCTTTTCTAAAATTTACTTAATTTTTTTAGCGGTTACTCTTTTTCTTCTTCCTGGCTTTACTTCAATTTTTCCAGTAACATTTATACTAGCACTACCCGCTTCTATAGCTAGAGATTTTACCTTGCTTTTATGTTCTTCATGTACATCTTCCTTTGCGTCTAATACACTGCTATCAGTTTTATCCCCATCTGTAACATTGCACTCTTTTTCATCATTTGTTATTTCTTTAGATTCAATTTCATCACTTGTTATTTCTCTAGATTCAGTTAAAAGTTCAATTTTTACATTTTTTTCTATATCATCTGTTATCAGTTCTTTGTTTTCTAAAATATAATCAGAAGTTTCTATGGTTTTAGCTGCAATATTGTCTACAGTACATTTGTTAACATCTATCTTAGACTTAAATTCTTTAGTTAAATCCTGAATTACTTTATCATTAAGTTCAATTCGCAAATCTTCCTCTACCTTAGATTTCAATTTATCTGCTAACTCGCTTTGAACTTTATCTGTTAATTTTTCCTCTAACTCTTTTTCAACACTATACTTAAGCTCTGATCTGAGATTTTCTATTACTTGCTCTTCAAGTTCATTTCTTAGCTGATTTTTCATCTCTTCTCTAATTTGTCTATGCTCCTTAATCTCCCACTCAGTGCCTTTCGCTTCCGTCTTAACTAGTTCATACATATTGCTGGTGATTTCTGCTACCTTCTCCCAAGTATATTTAGCATAAATGGTATTTATTGCATTTTCTTTTACAGTTCTAGCAAGGTTATCATTAAACAACAATTCGCTTACATTATCTATAATACTTTCAGTAGATCCTGCTACAGCCTTTAAGCCATTGCCTCTATGTTCAATTATTTCATTAAATCCACCTGTGTTAGATACCACTACTGGACACCCTGCTGCCATTGCTTCTAAGGCCACTATGCCAAATGGTTCATACAATGATGGAAACACTGCTACATTAGCTACTCTATATAATTTATCCCTGGTTTCATCATTCATATATCCAGTGAATAAAAACTTAGATTCTAAACTTCTTTCTCTTACTTTGTTCTTCAATTCCTCAGTCATTGGTCCTGTTCCTGCTATAACAAACTTAGTATCATTATATCTATTTACTATTTCCTGTGACGCATCCACAAGAACATGAATTCCCTTTTCAAATACATGTCTTCCGATATAGAAAACAATTTTTTCATTGTCCTTCGCAAAATTTCTTCTAAAGTTTATCCAATCAAATCCAAAAGTAAACTTTTCTGGATCTACTCCATTAGGTATAACCCAAATCTTTTCCCAAGGAGATTCAAATAACTCGTTAACCTGTTGTCTCATATAATTACTGCATGCTACAACTTTCCAAGCCTCATAAGTTAGTACCCATTCTGTTGAGGAAATATATCTTTGTATATCGGTTTTTATACCACGGTTTCTTCCGTGCTCTGTAGCATGTATAGTTGCTACCATAGGAATTTTGAAAGACCACTTTAAACTTTTTGCTGCAAAAGCGGAAAGCCAATCATGGGCATGTATTAGATCAAACTTTTCACTATTTGTAATGATTCTTGTTGCTTCTTCTATCATAGAAAAATTTAGATGCATAACCCATTTTGTAAAGTCATCAGTGTATACTTTATAAGGTGTTACTCTATGTACAATAACCCCGTAATTATTTTCTTCTATCGGTGCTGCACCTTCTTCACACGTAACAACATGTACTTCATGTCCCATCCTACTTAAAGCACGGGACAGATAAAAAACGTGATTTGATAACCCCCCTATATTTTTAGGCGGGTATTCCCATGAAAGCATTAGTATCCTCATTTTTACCTCTCCTTTTATTCCTACTAAGAGTTAGTTAGTATAGGAACTGAAACATACTGAAAAGCTTAGTTTCAATTCCTAACTCTTAATACATGATAAATTTATTAAAATTTAGTAATTATTTAACACCTATTTATATAACTTTTCATAGTATTCTTTTACCATTCTATCAGCAGAATATCTTTCTATAATTCCATTTATAGAAGCAACCATCATCTCATTCCATTTTTTCTTATTATCATAATAGGTTTTTAATACTTTATTAAAGAGAACATCATAAAGACTATCTGCATCATGTCTATCCTGTACTTGTATGTTATCTGTTACAAAGCCTCCTCCTATTTGCCAGCCTGTTACTTCATCCCAACATGCTTCTGGCCACCATCCATCTAATGTACTTAAGTTTAAAACTCCATTTATAGCAGCCTTCATCCCAGAGGTTCCGCAAGCTTCTTTTGTAACTCTTGGATTATTCAACCAAACATCTACTCCTCTTGTAAGAAGTTTGGCTTTTTCCATGTTGTAGTTATCTAAAAACACTACAGATTTCGGGTACTTCTCTTGTATGCTTAATATATGCTTTATTATTTCTTTTCCTGTAAAATCTAAAGGATGGGCCTTTGTAGAGATTATAATTTGAATATCTCCTCTTTCTAAAAATGATCGAATCTTATATTCATCTGTAAATATCAAGTTTCCTCTTTTATATGGAGCAGCTCTTCTGGCAAATCCAATCAGAAGTTTATCTTTATCTAACTTAACATCATTTTGCTCATAAATATAATCTATAAGTTCTTGTTTATTTTTCTCATGAAGCTGCCATAAATCTTGGCCATTTTTATAAGCTTCTATTATACTTTTATCTCCCCAAGTATTTATATGAACTCCATTTGTTATACTTATTATTTCACTTCTTCTATCAATATTTTTCCACATATCGTTAGCGATTTTTCCATGAAGTACAGAAACTGCATTAGATTTTCTTGATAACCTAAGTCCTGCAGCAGTCATATTAAAAGGATCCCCACCTATTTCTCTAATTAAGTTTTTATCTAAATCATTAAAAGCTCCCATGTACTCTAAAATATTTAATCCATGAAACTCATTTCCTTCAAGCACAGGAGTATGAGTAGTAAATACAATTTGGTTTCTAGTTTCGTCCCAGGCATGGTGAAGATTATATCCCCTATATTTCTTTTCTCTTATAAGTTCAAGTCCGGCAAATACCGCATGTCCTTCATTAAAATGGTATACATCTACATTCTTATTTAGAGCTCTTATAGCCCTAATCCCTCCAATGCCGAGTATCATTTCTTGAGCTATTCTTTCTTCTTCAAACCATCCATATAGCTGTCCAGTTATCCATCTATCAGCATTTTCTGGTAAGTCAGTATCTAGAAGGTAGAGGTCAGAATTATTAAAGCAATCGGCTTTCCACACTTTACAAAATACATCTCTACCCCTAATTTTAACACTTACCTTTACACCTGTATCTTGTAGGAAATCGTACTCATTATTATAAAACGAATCTACGATTCTACCCTTTTCATCAATTTGTTGCTCTACATATCCTTGTTTCCATTTGATTCCTATGCCTATAACTGGTAAATTGTTATCTTTAGCAGCCTTTAGAAAATCTCCTGCCAGTATTCCCAGCCCTCCAGCATAAGTTTTAAAGCTTGAATCTAGCCCAAATTCCATACTAAAATATGCAACCTTAGGTTCATTATTCTGCATATTTACAACCTCTCCTTCTCCTACTAAAAAGCATTAATCTTTACCATTTTTTTCTAGCCCCATAAACTATTATAATTAATATATTTATAAAATCAACCTTTTTTACGATAATTTTATTAAAATTTATTAAATTTAATTGTTACACTAAAATAAGCTTATATTATGCTGTATATCTCTATTTTTCTCTAAATTCCTTCGCATAATATTCCATTTTATTTAAAATTAATTATTCTAAGTTATTTTATTTTGTTATTTCTGGTCGTATATTAATATTTTTTGACATGTATATTTTATAAATTAAATTGTATGTCATTTTTTTTAATTATTTTCATTCATTTTTCAGAACAATTACTATTAATTAAAAATTTATATTTTATCTTAAAATTATTATTTATTTTCCTTTAGTTTACCTTACTAGTTAGCATTGCTTTAATTATATGCTCATAATTAAGGTTATATTCCTTAGTATTATACTTATTAAAGTTTTTATTGATATTAGAATTTTATAATCAGTAAAAATAAAGGGCAGAAAACCCATATAGAGGATTTTCTGCCCTGAAAACTAAAAATATTTGTAACATAATAAAATATATTCAAAAATAAATTTTACTTGGATCCTTTAAGCATTTCTGCTACCGCTGCAATGCTTCCCAATGATGATAAAGTTTCATTTGGAAGTATAAGTTTATTAGCTGGATTTTTAGCCATTTCTTGTAGAGCTTCTACTTGTTTTAATGCTATGACAGTCTCATTAGTACCAGATTCTATTATAGCCTTGTTAACTTTATCTATAGCTCTTGCTTGAGCTTCTGCAATAGCTTCGATGGCATTAGCTTTACCTTCAGCCTCAAGTAATTGTGATTGTTTTAACCCTTCTGCACGTCTTATATTTGCTTCTTTCTCAGCTTCAGCTTGTAATATTTTAGCTTGTCTTTCACCTTCAGCTCTTGCAATTTCACTTTGTTTTTGTCCTTCTGCTTGAAGAATAACTGCTCTCTTATCTCTTTCTGCTTTCATTTGTTTTTCCATAGCTTGTTGTATTTCTGCTGGTGGAATTATGTTTTTAATTTCAACAGAAAGAATTTTAAGTCCATAAGCATCAGTAATATCATCTACTAACTTTAAAAGTTCCCCGTTAATCTTGTCTCTGCCTGATAAAACTTCATCCAAAGTCATATTACCTACAATGTTTCTCATGTTAGTAATTGTAGAATAAATTATACCTGATTGATAACTTTCTATATTATAAATAGCATCCTTTGGATTCATAACTCTATAAAATATTACGTTATCTATGGATATTTTAACATTGTCACTGGTTATAACACTTTGAGGCTCTATGTCTAATATTTGTTGTTTTGTAGAAACCTTTTGTCTAACAAAATCAGCAAAAGGAATTAAGAAATGCCAACCTGGTTGCAATGTTCTATGAAACTGCCCTAACCTCTCCACTATGCTTACATACCCAGTATTAACTACCTTTATAGATGACATAACTCCAACTATTAAAATAACAAATATAAATAAAATTAAAATTGTACCAATCATAATATATTTCTCCTTCTAAACTTTTTTAATAATTATTTTGTTTCCCTTAATATTTATAATCCTAATTTTATCTCCTTTTTGTATCATAGGTCCTTCGTTTATTAACTTCCAATATACTCCATCAACTTTAATAGAATTTGTTTCTAAGATTTCTTCTGTTATTGTAAATTCCTTACCAATGTATGTTTTTTCTCTAGTTGGTATAGGGTTTACAGACTTTTTTATAGTTTTCTTTACTATAGGATATCCTAAAGCCATACATATTGCACTGATACCAATAAAACTTACAGTCTGTACTACAAAGGACATACCTAGTATTTCAGCAACTATAGCTCCTATAGCTCCTACAGTAAACCATACAAATAAAAATGAACTTGTAATAATATCGACAACTAATGCAATAACGCCTATAATCAACCATAAAATAAGAGAACTTGACATATACCCTCTCCCCCTCTCAAATAAATAATAATCCTATAATATTATTCATATGCTTAATAAAATACTCTGTGAAACCATGTTATAATAATACAGCATGTACTGAAATATATAAAGGTTGATTTTTGTTTATATACGGTATTTGATATCATTTTAAGCAATTCTAGATAACTCTAAAGGTGCTATCTAACCTTTTCTTTGTTTTTAACATTATTTCTAAATAATTTACTAAATGTATTGGTAATCTAATAAAAAAATTATCAAATACTTATTTGACAATTTTTTATTATACATCGATAATTATAAATAAAATAATAGCTTTATATAAATTTTTGATACAATATAATATATATTAAAAAATATTGTCTATTATCGAAGTTTTACTTTGTTTTATTAATGTATAGATACCCACAACTTAAATTTAACTTATACGTAGGAATATGATGCCAAAACTGATGGCACTTTTAAAAAGTTTTTAATGTGCCGAAGTTTGGCAGCATATTCGGTCGTATAAGTTAAATTTCGGGCATGGTTATCTATAAAGTTCAACTTATGCTTAATGAAGGGAATGGTAAAATGTCCAATAATAATTTTATTAGAGTATCAGCTGCCTGCCCTGTAACTAACGTAGCTGACATAGAATTTAACTTAAAAAATATAAAAGAATGCATCAATAAAGCTATAGAACAAGATTCAAAATTTGTAGTTTTTCCTGAACTCTGCATAACTTCATACACTTGTGGTGACCTTTTTGAACAGCAGCTTTTGCTTGAACGTTCTGAGGAAGCTCTGGAGAGTTTGTGTGAGTTTTCTAAGAATAAAGATATTCTTATAGCTGTAGGTTCACCACTTACATATAATTATTGCTTATATAACTGTGCATATATAATTTTTGATGGTAGCATTCTTGGAATAGTTCCAAAAAGCTACATTCCTAACTACACTGAGTTTTATGAAAAAAGATGGTTTACGGAAGGTATTGGAATAATAAATAAGAAGATAGATTTGTATTTTCAGAAGGAAATTCCCTTTGGAACTAACTTATTATTTACCAGTGGTGATTTTAGATTTGCTTTTGAAGTGTGCGAGGATCTTTGGACCGTAATACCTCCAAGCAGTTATTTGACATTGATGGGAGCTAATATTATAGGGAATCTATCTGCATCCAATGAAATTGTTAGTAAATCGGATTACAGAAAAAGTCTAGTTTCTACACAAAGTGCTAGATGTATATGTTCATATGTATATTCCTCCTGTGGAGTCTTTGAGTCATCAACAGATTTAGTATTTAGTGGTGATTTAATTATAGGAGAAAACGGTACTTTATTAAACTATAATAAGAGATTTCAAAGAGAGAATGAAGTCATAACCTCTGTTGTAGATGTTGGAAAATTAAATAATGAACGATTAAAAAATCTAAGCTTTAGAGATATGGTAAAACTTTTACCCTTTGAAGCTTATGAACTAAAGTTCCAATTTAAAGATTCTAGCTTAACTATCTTTGATAGATATGTAGATAAACATCCTTTTGTTCCTTCTGACGAAAATCAAAGAGAGCTTCGCTGCAAAGAAATCTTTAATATACAGACTGCTGCTCTTGCTAAAAGAATAACTCACACTGGTATAAAAAAGGCAGTGGTGGGTATATCCGGTGGATTAGATTCTACACTAGCTCTTTTAGTTATGATAAAAACTTTTCATATGCTTGGTATTTCTAGTAAAAATATAATTACTGTAACTATGCCTGGTTTCGGAACTACAGATAGGACCTATAATAATGCAGTTAACCTTTGTAAAAACCTAAATACAGATCTTAGAGAAATAGATATCGTTCCTGCTTGCCTTCAACATTTTAAGGATATAGGTCATGATGTAGAAAAACATGATGTGACTTATGAAAATGTTCAAGCAAGAGAAAGAACTCAAATTCTTATGGATATATCTAACAAAGAAGGCGGATTGTTAATTGGTACCGGTGATTTATCAGAATTAGCTTTAGGTTGGGCTACATATAATGGAGATCATATGTCTATGTATTCCGTTAACTGTTCTATTCCTAAAACTTTAGTAAGATATCTAGTAAAATATGTAGCACAAAAAGAGGTTGAAAATGAAATATCCAATATATTAATGGATATTCTTGATACTCCTGTAAGCCCTGAACTTTTACCAAAGGATAAAGAAGGAAACATTACACAAAAAACTGAGGATATAGTTGGACCATATGAACTACATGATTTCTTCTTATATAACTTTGTAAGAAATGGATCTAAACCTGAAAAAATATTATTTTTAGCAAAACATGCTTTTAAAGATGATTATGATGAGGAAACTATAAAAAAATGGCTTAATATATTTATAAAAAGATTTTTCTCTCAACAATTTAAGCGATCTGCTTTGCCTGACGGACCTAAAGTTGGTACTATAAGTCTTTCTCCTAGAGGTGACTGGAGAATGCCATCTGACGCTAGCTGGAATCTTTGGCAGGATATATAGTGCTTGGCCTAGAACTTCATCTACCCCCAAGGATATATTAGCATTTCTTCGGCACCATAAATACTTTTTTATGAGTCTAAAGCTCAGATTTTAGAAAAAACTAAGAACCTAGATAAACTCGCTCCGCTCAAACATATCTTGGTTCTAAGTTTTTTCTAAAATACTTCGCTAAGACTCATTAACAAAGTATTTAAATGTGCCTTCAGAACTGCTAATATATCCCTAGCTTTATACAAAGATAAGAGGTTGCAACCATGTAAGATTTCGCAGTAAAAATTTAACTTATACGCAGGAACATGCTGCCAAAACTGATGGCACATTTAAAAACCTTTTTATCAGTCTTAGTGAAGTGTTTTTTGAAAATCTTAGAAACTTTGATATGTTTGAGGTACGAGTTTATCAAAGATTCTTAGATTTTCAAAAACACGAACTTTAGACTGATTAAAATGTTTTTAACGTGCCGAAGTTTGGCAGCATATTCCGGAGTATAAGTTAAATTTTTACTGCAGGTATTTAAGTAAATAAAAAGCCTAGATTATCTCTAAGCTCTAAAATATTTTCATACTATTAAAAGGAAAAACTCTAACGATAGCATGACCTTTTAAATTTTTTACATCAATAGGTCCTAACATTCTACTATCTTTACTGTTAGTTCTGTTATCTCCTAGCACAAATACATGTCCTTTAGGAACCACATATTTATTTTTATTTGATAATGCTTCGGTAACAGTATTAGGTGCTAAATAAGTTTCTTCTAAGACATTGCCGTTTAAGTAAACGTGGCTATTCTTTATCTCTACTGTATCACCTTCTACACCTATAACTCTCTTTATATAATAATCTCCATTAACATTTTTAGAGTCAAATACAACTATTTGGCCTCTTTTAATGTTATTTGTTTCTGTACTAATTTTCTCAATAAAAAGTACATCATTATTATGTAATGTAGGTTGCATAGATGGACCGTCTACATTTGCTCTAGCTAATACATAAGTATGAAAAACTAATGCTATTATAACAGCTACAATTATAGATACTCCATACTCTCTTATTTCTTTAAGTATATTAGTATTTATACTATTTTTACTGTTATCCATATAATCACCTCATAAAATTTAACTTAGAAAAATTAATAGCACTGGTATTCCACCAATAACTCGTTAAAAAAGAAACTTTATATAAGTTTAAGTTTAAGTTTATTTACAATATTATATATTTTTATATTACTACAAAAATGTAGATTAAATATTTAGTTTCTAAGAACATTTTGTAAACTTATTGTTTAATTTTTTCTTTTTTACTTTTGCTTCTAATGTTATACATTGTAAATACTATTACTGGTATTATTATAAATCCTACTATGCTGATGTAAGCATAATAGTTTAGAAACCTAAACAACTCAATCAAGTTATTATTTAAGCTGTATGCTATTAAATAAACTACTAAACTTACACAAACTGGTAAGTAATTAGGGTTAAAAAGCTTAGTTACATTGAGTTCTTTTAATATAATCAACAATGCAAAAAATGTTGCTATATATTTTGCAAACAAAGCAGATATTACCTGATATATTACATAAAATTCTCCACTAGCTATAAATCCAAAATAGGTTATAAGCTGTGTTTGAATCAATTTAGGATATACTATCACGTTGGCTCTTTCCACAGTGAAAGTTGCAAATATTCCAACTATGGCAACAATAATCATCTGAGCTACGAATAGATTGGTCACTAGTGCCACAATTCGCATTTTCTTATTTTTTTCTATAAGATATAGAAATGGTAATGTTATGGATATAGATCCATATAACCCCAGAGATTTAACTATTCCAATAATAAAGTCCTTATCTAGACCTTTTTCAAATACAGGAAAAAGTAATCTATAATCTTTATAAGGGCGTGTTAAGATATATAAATTAATTCCATTAATTGTTGAACCAATTATACATAATATAAGTACAATCATTAATGCATTCTTACCTTTCATTACAGTATATAATCCAGGTACCACTACGAATATTAGTATATACCAAACTGGAGTTTCAATAAATAAATTGGTATGTATTACATTAGTTTCAACTGAAGCACTTACTATCAATGATAAAAATAACATGAATGCAAACAAACATAGAAAAAACTTACCTAAAAATTCTCCTAAAGCTATTCTAAAAATATCTTCTAATGTTTTATATTTATTATTTACATATATTCTTATTATATAGTCAAAATAGATAATAAATATTAAAGATGCTATTGAAACACAAATCCAGCTATCTCTTCCTGAAATATGTGTAAATATTTCAGGATAAGTTTTTAGTGAAGCTATTGACACTGAACATATTACAAAAAATAAATATTTAAAATTAAATTTATCCATGTAAAATTCTCCATTCTCTATTGTAAGTTTTTCCATATTAATATTATTTACTAAAGAATGAATGTTATCCTAAAAAAAACAAATAATAAGAACGGTGATTAAATTATGAATGAATATATAAAGTATATAAAAGAACGTCTCAAAGGCAATTCAGATTTTAAACATAGAAAGGTGTATTCTGACAAAGGTAACATACATATTATGTATATTGATAATCTTTGTGACTCAAAATTCATTAGTCAATTTATAATTATGCCTTTTATGGAAAAAGAAATTACAAAATTCCATATAGAAAATATAAAGCAAGAAATACTATATGGTGCTAATGTTGGTGATATAACTACAACTGATGATGCATTACTACATATTTTATCCGGTGATGTAGTTATCGCCTTCGATTTTATGACCTCATTAATATTTTGTGAAGCTAAAGGTTTCAATAAGCGCAGCATAACTACCCCTATAACAGAACAAATTATAAAAGGTCCTAGAGAAGGTTTTAATGAAGTAATAGTTGATAACATATCCTTAATAAGAAGAAAAATAAAAAACTCTAATCTTGAGGTAGAAATAAAAACTATAGGAAAAAAGTCTAACACCGCAGTTGCTATACTATATATTAAAGGTGTTGCTCCTGACAGTTTAGTAGGCTTTATAAGAGATAAAATTAATCAGACTGATTTAGATTTTCTGTTAGATACTAATTATATAGAAGAACAAATTAAATCCAAACGAACTTTTTTTGACACTATAGGTTATACAGAAAAGCCAGATATAGCTGCTGCTAAGATATTAGAAGGAAGAGTTTCTATACTAGTTGATGGCTCTCCCTTTGCAATAACAGCTCCGTTTTTCTTTTTGGAATGCTTCCAAATGGGAGATGATTACTATTTAAATAAATATTATACTAGCTTTACAAGAATAGTGAGAATACTAGCATTTTCAATATCAGCATTGGGCCCTGGTCTATATCTAGCACTAACCACCTATCATTTTACATTAATTCCTCTAGAGTTTGTATTTAGATTGTCCTCCTCTAGAGCTGACGTGCCCTTCCCCACATCACTAGAGATACTGCTAATGCTTTTCTTCTTTCAGCTACTAAGAGAAGCGGGGGTAAGATTGCCTCAGCCCGTAGGTCAGGCTATGAGTATAGTTGGTGCTTTGATTCTAGGTCAGTCTGCTGTAGGAGCAGGTCTTGCCTCCCAAAGTACAGTAGTGATTATAGCTCTTTCATCTATATCATCATTTTTAGTTCCTAGACTATACAGTGCTTTAACATTTTGGACAGCGATAATTTTGCTGTTAGCATCACTACTAGGACTCATTGGTTTTTTTATGGGATTATATGCAATGGCAGCTCATTTAGGAGCTTTAGATAGTTGTGGTTATCCATATATATTTCCTGTTAGTACAAAAAATACTTTTGATTATAGAGATACCGCACTTAGAGATGATCTAAAGGATGTATCAAAAAATATTTTTATTGAGGATAAAAAGAAATGAAGAAGTTATGTTTATGTTTTGTTATTTTAAGTTCAATTCTTTTTAATGGTTGTTTTAACTATATAGATATAGATAAGGTTATTTTTGCTACTGCTGTTGTAGTAGATATAGATGAACAAAACTTTCCTATTGTATATGTGGAAGCTTATAAGGCTGCCCGCGGAGGTCAAGGATCTTCTGGAAAAGGAGTGCGAGTATTATTTAAAGGTACAGGTAAAACCCTATTTGAAATCTTAAGAGATTTAAATTTATCTTCAAGTTACAGAATTAATTATACTCAAGTCAAAGGAGTTATTTTTACTCAAAAAGCAGCTGAAAAAGGTCTTGATAGATTCATAGATATATTTGATAGAGATCAAGAATTTGTACTAAGATCTCAGGTTGTAGTCTACAGAGGAGATCCTTCCGCTTTGCTGGGTGTAAAGCTAAAGGGACAAGATTACATAGGATTATTTATACATGATCTTATTTATAATATTAGTTCTTCATCAAGAGGCGTAATAACAACTTTAAATGATTTTTTAAATAAAAACTACACTAAGTACAACGCTATTGCTGTTCCTATGGTAGTAATAAAAAAAGAACAGGTAGAGAATAAAATAGAACTAGATAGCGCCGCTATAATAAAAGATTATAAAATGGTAGGACAGCTAGAACGTGCTGACGAAGAAGCTTATAATTTCCTAGTGAATAAAGTATACGGAGGGTCTATGGAAGTATCTAATCCTATTTCTATAGATGATTTTATAAGTCTTGAAATATTAAAAAACAGAACAGAAACAAGGGTATACTATGATGGTAAGACTATACATATAAAAAAAATTATAAATACCAAAACTAGCATAACTGAAGTTCAAAAAAAGCTTAAGTTAAGTAAGCAAAGCTTAGAGTCCCTTCAACGGAATGCAGAATCAAATATAGTAAAACTTTGTTCTATGCTATATGATGAGTATAAAAGCCAAGGAATAGATGCATTTAATTTAACTGAGGATTTCCATAGAAAATATCCTAAAGAAAATATTGATAATGTTATTGCTAGATCTGAACTTGAAATAGAAGCTCATGTAATTATTGAGACCTCCACAGATATATCAGATTTCAGATAAGAAATATATAAGAAAGTATGTAAAAATATCTAACATTTATTACATACTTTTCTGATTTTTAATTACTTATATGTAAGAAATTTTACAATCTTGCTTACGGTAATATATAACTGTTTATAAATTTACTTTTCAACTATTTATATATATCTACTAACAATCCCGATATATCATCGATAGTAGCAGCTACATTCAGATTGTCCTTTTGTTCACTTAGTAATACTTGTGTAAGTTCTTCTAGTTTTCCATCAATAGTGTCTACAGTTATAAAATATTGAGTCTGCCAAAAGCTTATATCTTTCTTTACACTGTACATATAGCTTAGAACAGATTCTAAATATTCTTTTATCATCTTTTTATACGCTCTTACATCAGCATAACATTTAGTTATTGCAAGTCTATTCCCTTTTTTCTTTATGTTATCAAACATTTCCTTAAGCTCTTGCTCTGATTTTTTATGCATATGTGAATTAAAACTCTGTGAAAAATCCTTTTTAACAGTTACAGACTCCTTCTTTTCAGAAGCTGCAGTAGGAGTCCTTCCAACTCTAGATATCTCCATTAGTTTACCTCCATAAGATTATATTTGTAATTTATACATTGAACTACCAGCCCTGAGACTCCAGTTTCTACAACCAGTTTAATAATATTATAACTAAAATTTTATAAAAAAAATATATGAATAATAACATATTTCTTGTAAAATATAAGAGAAGGTACTCCTAAAATTTAAAAATTTACTTTTATTTTCCTATCTATTCAAACATAAAAAGGTTTTTCTTTAATAATCCTTTTTATATATGTAAATACTATAATTGAGGTGATATTTATGTGGTATAACAAAAGCGTTGAAGAAACTCTAAATAATATAGGCTCAACTTCTGTTAATGGCCTGACTTCTGAAGAAGTATCACAAAGGCTACAAAAATTTGGACCTAATATGTTAGCTGAACAAAAAACAAAATCTATAATAAGTCGTATATTTGATCAACTAAACGATGTAATGATTTATATACTATTAGCAGCTGCTGTAATATCAGGATTTTTAGGTGAAATTAGTGATGCCGTAATTATAGCAAGCATAGTTGTTATAAATGCTGTTATAGGTGTAATACAAGAATCTAAAGCTGAAAAAGCTTTAGAAGCATTAAAAAAGCTCTCTACCCCTAAAGCTGTAGTACGTAGAGATGGTGATTTAAAGGAAATTTCATCACAGGAATTAGTGCCTGGAGATATTGTAATTATCGATACTGGCCGTTATATTCCCTGTGACCTTCGTCTCATAGAAACAGCCAATTTAAAAATTGAAGAATCAGCACTAACTGGAGAATCCCTACCAGTGGAAAAGGATGCTGATACCATTCTTAGGGGTGATGATACTCCACTAGGTGATCAAAAAAACATGTGTTTTATGTCTACACTATCCATTTATGGTAGAGGTGTAGGAGTCGTAGTTGCTACAGGCATGAATACTGAAATAGGGAAAATAGCAAAGATGTTAGAAAATAATGAAAAAGATCTAACACCTCTTCAAAAAAAACTAACTGAACTTGGAAAAATGCTTGGAATCGGAGCTCTTATCCTATGTGCTCTTATGTTTATAGTAGCTATCTTTCAGAAAAGGGATATTTTCGAAATGTTTTTAACCGCTATAAGTCTAGCTGTAGCCGCTATACCTGAAGGACTTCCTGCTATAGTAACTATAGTCTTAGCTATGGGTGTTCAAAGAATGATCAAAGAAAATGCTATTATTAGAAAACTACCTGCAGTTGAAACCCTAGGCGCTGTAAATATAATATGTTCCGACAAAACAGGTACATTAACTCAGAATAAAATGACAGTAACTAAATTTTACACTGATAACACCTTAGATTTAATATCCTCATTAGATATTAATAACTCTACACATAAATTGCTTTTAGAGGCTATGGTTTTATGTAACGATGCTACTTACTCCGAAAATTCTAAGACTGGTGACCCAACTGAAATAGCTTTACTGGAGGCAGGATCTAAATTTAACATATTTAAAAACACTATAGGCGAAACTCATAAGAGAATAAATGAATTACCTTTCGATTCAGATAGAAAACTTATGACCACAGTAAATAAGTATGATAATGGATACTGCGTTTTTACTAAAGGGGCTACAGATAACCTTATTAAACTATGTAATAAAGTATACATAAATGGTGACATAGTTCCTATAAATGATGAACTAAGAACTAATATAATAAATGCCTCAAATTCTATGTCAAATGATGCACTAAGAGTTTTAGGTGCTGCTTTTAAGTCAGTAACTACACCCCATATAGAAATTGATTCACTTGAAAAAGATTTAATCTTTTTAGGCCTTATGGGTATGATAGATCCTCCTCGTGATAGTGTTAAAGATTCTATAGCTCAATGTAAAAAATCTGGAATAAGAACTGTTATGATTACTGGAGATCACAAAATTACAGCTTTGGCTATAGCAAAAGAGTTAGGAATTGCAGAAAACGAATCTCAGGCTTTGTCCGGGGCTGAACTAGATAAGTTATCAGAAGAAGATTTTTTAAATAGAATAGAAAATATTAGAGTATTTGCTCGTGTATCTCCAGAACATAAGGTTAGAATAGTTAAGGCTCTAAAATCAAAAGGAAATATAGTTTCTATGACTGGAGACGGAGTAAACGATGCTCCTTCATTAAAAATAGCGGATATAGGAGTAGCCATGGGCATTACTGGTACAGATGTAGCTAAGGGAGCTTCTGATATGATTTTAACCGATGATAACTTTTCTACCATTGTATCAGCTATTAAGGAAGGTAGAAACATATTTAACAATATAAAAAAATCCATAGTATTCTTAGTATCTTGTAACATAGGTGAAATAGTAGCCTTATTTATTGCTATACTTTTAGGTTGGCCTACTCCACTAAGACCAATACATTTACTTTGGGTTAACCTAATCACAGATAGTTTCCCAGCATTGGCCTTGGGTTCTGATCCAGGTGATCCTGATGTTATAAAAGAAAAACCTCGAAATCCTAATGAAGGTTTATTTTCTGGGAGAACAGGGGTACTGCTAATACTAAATGGAAGTCTTATAGGTATTCTAACTCTTATTGCTTTTTATATAGGAAATAGAGTTTATTCTAACTCTCTAATTCATGCTCAAACCATGGCTTTCGTAGTTTTAAGCGTATCCCAATTATTTTATTCACTAAGTATGAGGAGCTCTCGAAAAACTATATTTGAACTAGGTATTTTTTCAAATAAATTTTTAATAATATCCATAATAATCGGAATAATACTCCAAAATATAGTAATTTCGGTTCCATTATTTTCATCCATATTTAAAGTTTACTACTTAACTTCTAGAGATTGGATTTTTGTAATACTTTTATCACTAGTTCCTTTAGTTATTAATGAGGGTATTAAAGCTTTTACTAGAAAAGGTAAGTAGGCTTATAATATGAATCCATATATAGATAAACAACCTAGGAACTTGACTTAAACCCCGGGATATATTACCATGTTTCGTCACGTTAAATATTTTTAATTAGTCTAAATCACAGATTTAAGCAGGGAGCGAAAATCTGTGATTTTGTGCGAATCACTTACTACTCTGACGAAGGGAAGAGCAGTTTTATAATAATATAAAAGAACTTTGATAAACTCGTACCTCAAACATATAAAATTCACTGAACATTAATTCGTATATTAGTGTTATCACCTTTACTTCTTACAAAACCCTCTTTAATCTTTAACATTCCTTCATAATGATCATCATGATAATGTGTGAGTATAAGCATATCAATGGTATTTATACCGTTAGAATTCAAGTAACTTATAATTTTATCAGAATAATATGCTGCACCAGTATCTATTAAATAATTTTTATTGTCTCCTCTAATTAGCATGCAGTCACTTTGACCAGTATCTAATATATCCTTCATAAAATTTTCCTTATATCTAAGACTAATTTTAATTTTGAAAAATAAAAAACTTGTATGATTTAAATAAATCCATACAAGTTTAGTGCTTAGAAACTTATTTTAACCTTGTTCCATTTTCATCCTGTTCAATAAGTCCTTTTTTCATCAATCCACCTAAAGCATTTTTAAAGTAATTTTTGCTTTGTTTAAATACTTTTTTTATATCTTCTGGAGAACTTTTATCATTAAAAGGCATAAATCCATTGTTTTCTTTTATATACTCTAATATTTGATTTTCTAACTCGGTTCTTTCATCCACTGCCTTTTTACGTGGAGTAAGACCAAGCTTTCCATCTTCATATATCTTCTTTATTCTTAAGCTTAGTTCATGTCCTTCTTTCAACTCTACAAAATATTCGTTTTTTAATATAACTCCTCTATATAAATTATCTACTGCTATCATGGCACTTCCATTAGTCTGAAATCCATATACAGTACCTGTTACTTCATCTCCCACTCTATACTTTGAACTGATTATTTCCTCTGAGTCTTCAAAGTTTATACTTTGAAGATACCTATCAATTTTTGTAGTTGCTGCAATTCTTTCTGTTTTATCTAAATATATATAAAATAAATACTTATTCCCCTCATATAATCTATACTCTTGCTCTTTTAAAGGTACCAAAACATCTCTATCTAATCCTATATCTATAAAGTTCCCAAACTTAGTACCTCCAACCACTTCAAGATAAGCTATATCCCCAACAGAAGCTAAAGGTTCTTTTAGAGTTGCTATTACTCTATCTTCTGAATCTCTATATATAAAAGCCTCTACTTCATCTCCCACAGAAAATTCCTTTCCTAAAGCACTGTTATTAGGAAGAAGCACGTCATCTGTAGTCCTACCTGTTTCAGCACCTAAATAATATCCAAAGTCGGCTTTTCTTACCACCTTTAAATTATTAAACTCACCTATATTTATCATATGTTAAATCCACTCCTTTAAATGATTTTTGAAAGTATCACGCATTTTATTATATAGTATTCCCAATATAGTTCCTACTAATATTATCTATATAAACAAATTAAATTTAAAAATTTACCTATACGCCTTTCCTTCCTCTACATAATACTTAGCTGATTTTATAATTGATTCTTTTTCTTCTTCTGTTAACTCACGTATTACCTTTGCTGGTGATCCAAGACACAAAACTCCTGAAGGTATTTTTTTATTTTGAGTAACAACGCTTCCTGCGCCTATAATAGTTTGTTCTCCTATTTCCGCACCGTTCAAAATAATAGATCCCATACCAATAAGTGATCTATCACCTATTTTACAGCCGTGCAAAATAACATTATGCCCTACAGTAACTTGTTCTCCCACAAATACGGCCATTCCACTAGTATCTACATGAACAGTACAGTTATCTTGAATGTTTGACTTTTTTCCTATATGAATCGAGTTAATGTCACCTCTAAGTACTGCCCCAAACCAAATTGTAGCATCTTCTTCTATAGTCACATTTCCTATAACATCAGCACTATCAGCTATAAAACAACTTTCATGTATATCAGGTACTTTATCTTTATACTTATGAATCACTTTAATCCTCTCCTTTTGTTCTTAAATCCATTAAAAGTTCTTCTAAAATAAATTATATATAATTGCTATACAGAGTTAAATATAAATATAATATATTTTTTTAATTAATACTAAAAATTAAGTAATTATGTGTATTTTTATATTATGTATTAAAAACTATCTATGGGCAAGATTATTAAAAATATGCTATGAATTTTGTCCGATTATGTGTCATTGTTCTCCTTGAATTTAGTTCATATGTACTCTATAATTAAATCCAGTACTACATGTAGTAGTCATTTCTTTCATGCACTACTATATATAGTAAAATATTCTTAACAGCTATAAGGTGAAACTTTTAAATTCATATATATATATTTTATCCTTAGTTTTAATAAATTTCACCCTGTAATTACGCAAAATATAAGGAGGTAACTTCATTGGAGTCTATAAAAAATTTACTACAAAGGTATTATACAAAGGCATTGGAAAAAGCAGAAACTAAAACAGTTTTTGACTTATTTAAATGGAATAAAGTAGATGTATTTTTAAAAGATCATAAAACCGGAAAAGTACTAGTGGATATGAAAGACTTAGAATTTCCAGAACACTATTCCCAAACAGCTTGTGATATTGTAGCTTCAAAATACTTTAGAAAAGCTGGAGTGCCTAACGAAATAGGTTATGAAAACAGCATGAAGGACGTAGCACATAGAATGGTAAGCTTTTGGCGTGATGCTTTAAAAGACGAAGGAATTATAAAAACTGAGGATGAAGCTTCTATTTTTTATGATGAATGTGTATATGGTTTATTAAATCAAATGTATGCGCCTAACTCTCCTCAATGGTTTAACACTGGTCTAGCCCAGGTGTATGGTATAAAAGGAAGCAAACAAGGACTTTATTATTTTGATGAGAAAGAAAATAAAGTTGTAGAAAGTCCTGATAACTATACAAGAACTCAAGCTTCTGCATGCTTCATACTTTCTATAGAAGATAAATTGCTAGGACCTCATTCCATATCAGAACAATTTGTTACAGAAACAAAGCTTTTTAAAGGTGGTTCTGGTACCGGCACTAATTTTTCATCTATAAGAGCAAAAGGTGAAAAGCTTTCGGGAGGTGGAGTTTCCTCTGGATTAATGAGTTTTCTAAAAGGATTGGATAGAAATGCAGGTGCTATAAAATCCGGTGGAACTACTAGAAGAGCTGCCAAAATGGTATGTCTTGATATTGATCATCCTGAAATTATGGATTTCATAACCTGGAAAGCACAAGAAGAAGATAAAGTAAGAGCTCTTGGGAAAATGGGCTATGATATTGATATAGATGGAGAAGCTTACGAAACAGTGTCTGGACAAAATAGTAACAATTCTCTTAGACTTTCTGATCACTTTATGAAAAAAGTTGATAACCTACATAAGAATCCAGATGAAGTTTTAGAACTTAATGGAAGAATTGATGCTAAAGTAAATAAAACTATTAAGGTTGCAGAGCTTTGGAATGCTTTTACTTCCTCTGCTTGGCAGTGTGCAGATCCTGCACCACAGTTTAACGATACCTTTAATGCATGGCATACTTGTCCTACTGGAGAAGATGGAGTTTTGAATGCACCTTATAATAGAATTAATTCTACTAATCCTTGTGGTGAATATGCCTTCTTAGATGATACTTCTTGTAATTTAGCTTCTATAAATGTATATAAATTTTATAGTGTTGACAACAATAAATTTGATTTAGATGGATATGTACACATAGTAGGCTTAACTCAATTAATATTAGAAGCTTCAATACATTGGGGACAATTTCCTACAGAGGATATAGCCCGTAAAACCTATATGTTCAGAAGTACAGGTCTTGGTGTAGCCAATATAGCTTCATTGTTTATGGTTATGGGTTATCCTTACGATTCAAAGGAAGCCAGAGCTTTAGCTGCAGCTTTAATAGGTACTCTTACAGGGCATTCCTATTATATATCTTCATTAATAGCTAAGGAAATAGGTGCTTTTAAGAAGTTTGATATAAATAAACCTTATATGATGAAAGTTATTAGAAATCATGCTAGAGTTGCTGGAGTTACTAAAAATTTATTAAATAAAACAACTGAATCAGCTATTTATGATTTTAAAGATGACTTTGAGGGATTAAATTATGAACCATTAAAAGTTAACCATAAAATCCTAGAGGAACAGGGTCTAAAAGATATAAGCAAGTATCTAAAAGATTCCTGGATTAAGGCCTTATGCTCTGGCACAAAATACGGTTATAGAAATGCACAGGTTTCTGTTATAGCACCTACAGGAACTATATCTTTTGCAATGGATTGTGGTGCTACTTCCATAGAGCCATTTTTTAGCCATATAGTGTATAAAAAGTTATCTGGTGGTGGATTCCTAACAATAATGAATCCTGTAATTACTGTAGCATTAAAGAAGCTTGGATATACTAAGGAACAAATAGATGATATATTAAACTACGTGCTTGAAAAAGAAACTGTAACAGAAAATGGAGTAACTTATGAAAAAATTCTAGATGGTAAAATTGAAGGTGCTCCTCATTTAAAAGAAGAACATCTTTCTATATTTGATACTGCCAATCGCTGTGGAAGTGGCCAGCGATATATCCTTCCTATGGGACACGTACTAATGGTAGCATCTATAACACCACTTATTTCTGGCGCTATATCCAAAACTGTAAACTTACCAAAAAGTGCTACTATTGATGACTTTAAAAATGTTATTTTATCCTCATGGAAGCTTGGAGTTAAAGGAATTACCCTATATAGAGATTCATCAAAGGCTTCACAACCATTAAACACAAGTTTAACAGATTCAACTGATAGTAAACTTGAAAACTTAACCTATAATCAACTTCTATCTAAGGTTAAGGATTTACAAAAGGGTGTAAAACAGTTTAGACGTGATAAACCTATAGGAATACGTCATGGCACTACTCATCCTGCTCAAATTGATGATGTTAAAATCTATACCACTGTTAACAGACGTGAAAATGGTGAAATATCTGAAATATATATAACTACTGATAGAGAAGGTACAATTATTACAGGACTTTTAAATTCTCTATCTAAGTCAATATCTGTAATGCTTCAATATCATGTACCGCCTCAAGATATAGCAAGAATGTTGAGAGGTCAAAAATATGAACCTTATGGTTTTGTACAAAAACATCCATATATAAAATATGTAAGTTCTATTTCGGATTTAATAAGTAAAGTTATTGATATAGAAACTGGGGATTTTTCTAGATGTCAAGTTAAGCCTGAAAACTATAATGATAACTCTTTTGCTACAAATACCGAAGCCGCAGTGGATTCTTCCCTAATGAAGGACAGCAGCATTAAAAATGAAAAAATTGATGGTGAAAGAGTCTATGGTTCTACTTGCCCTAATTGTGCCAGCACGAGGATGGTTAGAAATGGAACTTGTATGGTGTGCTTAGATTGCGGTTCTACTACTGGTTGTAGTTAACAATATCTATTAAGTTAAAAATTATAGTAGAAATACAACTTTAACCTTTACTAGTACAACTTTCAGGTTTACTGACACAACTTTGACATTTGCCGATACAACTTTGGTGTTTACTATAAAATGAATATTTATTCATTAATATTCAAATAGAAATAAGCTTTAGGTACTTAGAAACGAGTATTTAAAGCTTATTTTTCTGCTAAAATAAATCTTATTGTAGATAATAATTTTAAAATACATTTTCGGCAGTCTATGCTATGATTGAAAAATTAAACATTTATTCAGTAAAAGAGAAGAAATAACGTTATAATATTACCGTATGGTATAATATGGTACAACTTAGAGTAAAGCATTTAGTTCACAGTTGTAATTAATGCGAACTAAATATCTACATAGAAGCCGCAGAATATTACTTCTTCAAAGACGGCGAGTTATCTCACGAGAGCAAGCAACATATTATCCGTTCTATTGTAAGAGAAATACAAATATTTGAATGAAATCAAGGTGTTCGGCTTATAAATTCCTGGAAAAATAAACAAACGAGGGAGCACGATTGCTCTCTCTTGTTTGTTTTATATTTCGATTCAATAAATCCAAGAAAGGGATTTATCTGGTATTAAGTAGGATTTTATAGTTATGAATCATGGAACAATTTCAAAAACAGTACCTTGGTTAAAATCAGTCACATTCATAGAGCCATAAACCCCTAAATATAGTCTGGTTTGATTCAGATTCGTTCCCAAACTAGTATAATAAGCTGATTGAGACCCAAAATTATAATCCGTTTCAATAACACTAAAATCATTTAGTTTACAATCTGCTCTTACCCTGGTATAAGCTAAAGCCCCTCCAACGGTCGGTTGAGATCCTTCATCCCGGGCAAAATCGGTAAACACAACGCTTCCAGCTAAATCGGGAATTCCATTCCCCATATATGACTGGACTCCCGTAAGTACAGTTCCTCCAAACTTATCCGGTCGGGGATCTTTATGAAAATAACTAGTTAGAGGCTGAAGACGCTGCACTGAAGTTTTTACTGCATCATTGTAATAAGCTATTGTTTTCTCATCCAAAGTTGGATTTGCAGAGCAGCTCCTTATAATCGAAGTAGGAAAAGCACCTTCCCACCCTCGCCAGCCAAAGTTAATAAATCCTTCTTGGTCAGGTTCAGATTTCATTAAAGAAGCTTGAATAAGCTGAGTAACCGGTATTGGTTTATAATGAACGAATGAAAAAATTGACTCTACCAGATCCTGTCCGACAATTCCTACATATTTGATATACTGGTTATAAAACCTTTGAAATGAAATACCAGTTATATTGCGAACCCCTTTGGCAATTACCGTAAGCGTTTCCTGAATAGGTGCGGGAAGTTCATTAAAACGTGTGACTACGAGTGGATTATTGATAAATGTATTCTTAGCTACATCAATTTCAATTATTTTACCGGCGATTTCCATATCATCCTGGCTTAAATTAAATGGATCATAGCCTGATCCACCATCTCCGGTTGTTAAAACAAGCTTTCCTGATTCAGGTGAAAAGTTTAAGCTATTGACACCATTATGATTAAAAAATGGTCTTCTTAAATTAAGTAATGTCCGCCGTTTTTGAGGTTGACCATTCGATTGTAAAATCCATTCTTCAACTGTATCAATATGATCATATTGAATTTCTCTATTTATCCACTTTAGGTTTAAGGTTCTGGGATCACACGGGTTAGGCTTAAAAAATTCAGGAAGACCTTGTCTTGAAACTTCTGAACTAGGAAGAGCACCTGGACCTTGCGTTCCAGCTACTGAATAATGAAGATAAAACAGACTGTTATAATAAAATTGGGGATGAAACGCTAGCCCTACCAATCCCCGTTCATCATATCTACCACCAGAAAAACCTAGTTTTATGATTCGCGGGCGAATATCTAAAAAAGTTCTTATAACTCCGTTTCCAATGTAAAAGATTTCTCCTACCTGGTTTGCAATAAATAATCTTTCCATTGAGTCACCCGGAAGTATAGCTGTTTTCAAAACAGTAGGTAAATTTACCTTACTAACAATGGGCCGTAAACTAACTTTAACTTTTTTAACAACTAACTTTACGCTCCTTCATATTCTATTCTTTTATAAGAATATGACTAGAAATGTTCTATTAGTACCAATTATTTTCTTTTATAAGAATATCTAGATCATAAAAGAATAAGAATTGATAGTATAAATGAATATTTGTAACAGACAATAGTTTGAAGTCATATAATAATACTACATTATGTAGACTAAATTATTGGAGGAATGCTATGATAAATACAAAGACTATGGCAATTGGAGCATTATTTGCAGTGATAGCAGCTTTATTTCAATTAATACCTGCTCTATTTTCTGAAGTATTTGTATTTCTAACTGTATTTAGTGCGGTACCTATTTATATTGTTTCAAGGATAAATCCCAAAGCAGGTGTTTTATCATATTTTGTATCCAGTATGCTTATTATGTTTTTAAGTGTACATGAAGGACTATTTTTTTTATTAACTAATGGAATTGTTGGTGTTTCACTAGGTGTATGCAGCTATTATACAAAAATGAAGTCTATTACTTGGTTTTTAAGTTCTATCATGCTAACAATTACCTTAAGCATAATGAACTATGGTATAGGTATACCTGTTTTTGGCAGCAACATTCCAGGTGCAATAATAACTCAGATAGCAATAATATTTTTATTTTCAATGGTTTATAATATTTTCTATTATTATTTTTCAAGTTTCATTTTTAATTTTCTTAAAAGAACAAAGTTCTATTAAGTAGTACTAAAAACAAGCATATAGTTGTGTGAAAAATTCAGCTTAGCAATAGAAAATAGGATGCGCTGATGTTCATCCTATTTTCTATTAATATAAATTTGAAAAGTAACTCCAAATCTAGCAGTCACCAAACCATATTCAGGAGTGAATATGAAAGATAGTTATAGAGGTTGGTCATAACATTCAATATCTCTAACTTGTTCTGACAGAGCAAGTAGGTCATTCGTTAAGAAATAGCCTCCTATATATTTTTCACTAAAGTGATTTAGATAAAATGATAAAATAATATTATTCGGAAGTTTTATTTGAATCCACTTTTCGAGACAATCTTTACTTTGAGGAATAGTTTCAATTGGTGTACCTTGACAAAGTAAAGTAATATCTTTTCTACTGATAAACCCTGATGTTATATCAGGACCTAAATAGTCAATACGTGCAACAAAGGATAACCCATCTGCAAAATTTATCTTTACCCAGTTTTTATTTTGGAATAAACATTGTATTTAATAAAAAAACACCTGTAGTTTCAGTACAGGTGAAATTGTATTTTTAAAATTTATTAGGTTACCAAGTTCCAACGTTTATAAAAACTTTCAGTAAAGGTCATAATTGTATTTCTACTATTATTACTGAACTTTATCAACGCCAGTAGTTCAATAAGAAAAAATTTTATCTAGTGTGGATATGAAGTAAAAAATCAGATGGAGTTTTAACCCCACCTGATTTTTTGCTGCCCCATTATCTAATGTCATAGTAAAAGCATGCCTTGTATTAAATATTAAACCTATTTCACCATCAACAGGAGCAACTATAACATCATCTTCTGACATTATTGCCACTCCTTCTCCAGCCATTTTTTGAGCAAAAACAGGATCTGGAACCTTTGATAATGATATTGTTTTACCATTAACCGGAGAAACAAATTTTAATATATTATTTGTTAATATAATTTACATATTACTTATTTATTTTAATCAGGAATTGTAACTTCTTTCGGTACTGCGAATATACTTGCAAGTATAAATGCTAATGCCACTGTACTTAATGATATTATTGTATAGAATAATATCTGTTTTGCATTATATATATACATTAAATATGATGGCACAACTGCTAGTCCATAAGAATTTGATTTAACATTAAATATTGATAAAAATGCTGCTCCTAAACCTGAAGTAAATAATGTTACATATAGTGGTCTAAATTTATATCTAATTAATATACCAAATAGCGTTGGTTCACTGATACCAAATAGTTGTGAAAGCATTGCACCTATACTTGTGGCTCTAACCTTTTCCTGTTTTGATCTCAACGCAAAAGCTAAACAAACACCAACATTAGCAAATCCATACATTGCACATAATGTAATAAGTGGATTAAAACCTGTATTAGCAAGAAGTGACGTTTCTATCATTATAAAGGTATGATGCAATCCTGTTAAAACGCTTAATGGATATATAACACCTATAGCAAATCCCCCAATACCAAAAGGTAACTGAATCAATTTTTGTATAAGTCCAACCATTCCAAGTTCTATTGTATGCATAACAGGTCCAATTCCAAGGAAAATTACAAGCATCATAATTAACATTACAAAAAACGGAGTAAATATGAAATCTAAAATATTAGGCATTATTTTTCTCAATTTTTTCTCAAGGTTTGCCCCTAAAAAACCTGTAACAATTGCAGTAAGAACGCTACCTTGACAACCTACTATTGGAATAAATCCAAAAGCTTTTAAAGCTTTTACTCCACTTGTTGGATCTGCAACTGCATATGCATTAGGTAATATTGGTGATACTAACATTAGTCCTAAAACAATTCCAATTACAGGTGTACCATTAAAAACTCTAAATGTTGACCAACAAATTATAGCTGGTAAAAATGCGAATGCTGTATCTGTAAGCACTGATACCAAAGCTTGTACATAATTAGGAATACCCGCTGTGGATGCTCCAAATAGTGCAAGTACAGAATTATTAAATATAACTCCCTTAAGTCCCAAAAATAGACCCGTAGCAGCTATGATTGGGATTATTGGAACAAAAATATCACTTAATATTCTCATTAACCTTTTTATCCCTCTTTCATTTTCTTTAATCAGTTCCTCTTGTTCTTGTTTTGTTCTAGTGTTTAATCCCATCTTCTCTATTTCTGCATAAACTTTATTAACTGTTCCAGTTCCTAAAATAATCTGATATTGTCCTCCATTAAAAAAGACACCTTTTACTTCATTAATCTTTTCAACTTCTTTATCATCAATGCTATCGCGATCATTTACTATTATACGTAATCTTGTTGCACAATGAGTTATAGATACAATGTTATCTTGTCCAACTATATTTATAATTTCCTTTGCAATATTTGAATACTTGTTATCCATTTTATAATTTTCCCCTTTTCTTCTATTTTTTTACTTTATAAGTTATAAGTAATGCTTGATAAGGCTTTAACATAACCCCATCTTCTCTAATATCTGCGTCTTTAAGATTATTAAATATTACTTCTATATCTTTTATATTTAAAGCTTCAAAAACGTTATTTTGACTAAAATTAAAGTAGCAATATATAATTTGGTTATGATTTTGTCTTGTATAAGCAATGATTTCATTACTTTTTGTATCTATCGGCTTAATATCCCCATAAGTTAAACATTCTGAATAAACACTATTTTGCCTAAAATCTATCATATTTTTATAAAATTCAAATATACTATCTTCTTTCCCCACTTGAGCTTCTGCATTAATTTCTTTATAGTTATCGATCATACCAAGCCATGGCTTCTCAGTGGAGAATCCACCATATTCAGAAGAGTTCCATGGAAATGGAGTTCTTGAATTATCACGGCTTCTAAGATTTATAATTCTTAATGCTTCTTCTTCTGTAAATCCTTCTTGAATTGATCTATAATATTGATCTATACTGGATATATCATTAAATTCATCAATTGATTTTCTTTCAAAATTAGTCATACCAAGTTCCTGACCTTGATATATAAACGGGGTTCCTCTTAACAAAAAGTACATAGCACCAAGCATTTTAACTGCATCTTTATTATTTTCCTGATCTAATAAATATTTAGAGGTTGATCTTGGTTGGTCATGATTTTCAATAAAATTTGCACCCCATCCAAATTTTTGAATGTTTATTTGACTGGTCATAATTTTCTCTCTTAAATCCTTTACACTCCAAGGCATTCTTTTAAACCATTCACTACCTGAAGCAATATCAAGATCTGCATACTTAAAATCAAATATCATTGAAAAATATCCATTTTCCCCAATAAAGTCATCAAGCTCCTCATATAATACCCCAGGTGCTTCAGCTACTGTTACACAATTATGCTTGTCAAAAGTTTTACTCTTAAGCTCATGTAAAAATACTTCTATACCAGGTTGATTTCTAGAGGTTTTAGTACATTTAACTAACCCATCAACTCCATCACTTTCAAGACTTTTAAAGGTTAAATCTTTCTTAATGAATGTAATTGCATCAATTCTAAATCCTGCAATCCCTTTTTCCAACCAGTAATTTACCATGTTGTACAAATCATTTCGTACCTCTTCATTTTCCCAATTTAAATCTGGCTGTTTCTTACCAAAAGCATGAAAATAGTATTCATCTCTTCCATTTACTTTTTCCCACACACTGCCGCCAAATACTGATCTCCAGTTGTTAGGTACTTCTTTTCCTTCTTTAAAAATATAATAATCATGATATTTACTATTAGGATTATTAATTGCTTCTTTAAACCACTCATGCTCATCAGATGTATGATTTATAACTAAATCTAATATTATCTTAATACCATATTCTTTAGCTTTTTCTATAAGTTCATCTAAATCTTCCATGGTTCCAAACTCAGGTGCTAAATTAAAATAATCTGATATATCATATCCATTATCATCCATAGGTGATTTATATATTGGACATATCCAAAGCATGGTAATACCTAATTCACTTAAATATTCCAGCTTTTGAGTAATTCCTTTTATGTCACCAACTCCATCACCATTACTATCATAAAAACTTTTTGGATAAATTTGATAAACAATTTCTTTCTGCCACCATTGTTTCTTCATAATTCCACTCCTCTTATCATATAATATTTCTTCTTTTTAATTCTAAATAAATGCCATGATTAATAGGCTCTTCACAAATAGAATCTACATATTTAAATATTTCTTTGCTACCACACCTCATCCCAATAGCAGTACCTGCTTTTTTTAGCATATCTATATCGTTTCTTCCATCTCCAAAAGCCATAGTATTCTTTATTGGTATATTTAAGTATTTGCACATTTCTATTATTCCATCACCTTTACTGCAGTCTTTCTGAATTATTTCATAATAGTTGCGTGTATCAAATTTAAAACATTGAGCTAGTCCAATTTTTTCTGCTGAAAAAATATCCGAGATTCTTTCAAATATTTCTTCATTTGACCATAGACAAATTTTATTAACTTTATGAATATTACTATTGAATTTGTGCATATTATCTTCATAAATTATTTTTTCATTGTCTCTAACATATTTTTTTTCTTCACTTGTCAATAATTTAACCTTTTTTTCATTTAAACACTTTAGTATCTTAACTGCTTCTTTATTCATGAAGACGATATCATTAGTTTCAAAAATAAAAGCAGTTTGTTTATTTATACCTTTTAAATAAAACAAAACTTCTTCTACTTTATTTTCCTGAAAGAATTTTTCTCTTATAACTTCATTTTCAAACTCAATATAAGCTCCTCCACTTGCTATAGTTCCATTCATTTTTAACTCTAATACATCATCATAAATAGCTCCAATGTTTCTTCCTGTACATAAACATATATAATATCCTTTTTCTTTGCACATTTTTATTGCAGTTTTAGCAGTGTCAGGTATTCCATAAGATTCATCTCTTAAAGTACCATCAATATCGAAAAATATTATTTGATACACTTTTTACTCCCCCCCTCACTTCTAGTGTAATAATATCAGACATAAAAGAGGCAATCAATACGATTGCCTCTTTTAAAAAATATGTACTCACTTAGAGCAAATTTTCACTTTTTGAAAATATGTTCACATTACAAATTATTCAGATATTCTTGATATTTTAAAAATAATAGCTCAATTAAAATAAAATATGGCGTAGAAAGTTCATAATTAATACAATCTACTTGTAGTTGTATTGAATTAATATATAAATTTTCATCACATAAAGATGCTAAAGTATTATTTTTCATCCTTGTTATAGATAACGTTGGTATTCCACTTACTCTTAGTTTCTCCGCTAATTTAATGACATCTTCTGATTCTCCCAAAAGAGAAATAATTATAAAAAAATCATCACTTTTTACTAAATTATTAATTGAATCGACCATATCATACCCATGTATATGATAAATTATCTTTTGTGTTGGCAGGAATATTCGCTTAAATTCACTAGCAACTCTAGCTTGAGCATACCCACTTCCATATACAATAATTCTTTTGGAATTATATATTTTATCAAATATACTTTTGCAATTACGTTTTTTTATAACTTCAATCATTTTATGATAACTATCAGTAACATTTAATAAAAAGTTTGTGTCTTCATTTTTAATATCTTCTGCTTCAAGACGCAGTATTGCTTTTAATTCACTAAATCCTTGTAATGAAATTTTCTTCGCAAAACGAAATAGTGTTGTTGTTGATACATTACATTTACGAGCAAACTCTTCTATAGAAAATTTATAGCAGCTATTTTTATTATTCATAATAAATTTGCAAATATGCTTTTCATTTTCATTTAACTTATCATAATATCTATTTATCAATTCATCGATTTTCATACTTTAAACCTCTTGCATATTCCAAATAATTTACAAATAATATATCTAAAAGTATATAAAATGCTGCTGTAATTTCATAATCTAAATTTTTATACCCGTGTAGCATTTTGGTTTCTACATAGAGATTATACTTGCACATTCTTGCAATTGTATTATTATCAAAACGTGTAATAGATAGTGTATTTATATTAGTACTCTCTATTGATTTTAATATATCAATTCCTACTGGTGTTTCACCTGAAAGTGAAATAATTATAAATAAGTCTCTTGATGCGAATTTGTTTTGCATAAATTGAACTTCACCTAAATCAAATAAATGAATTACACATTTTCCTGTTGATAAAAATATGTGTTTAAACTCTTCTGCTTCTGTTTTTTGTGAATTCCCAGTACCATAAATGTAGATTGTTTCTGCATTATAAATTAAGGAGCAAATATCATCATATTTATGTTTTTTCATTTCATCAATTATCTTATGATAACTTCTGCATGCCTCTTCAATATCAATATGTAAATTTTTACAATTGCTGTGTTCTTGAGATTTTAACAAATACTTAAATTCTGCAAAAGACTTCAAATTTAGTTTATGACAAAATCTAAGTAATGTTGTTCTTGAAACATGACAATTTTTAGCTAATTGTTCACAGGTCAGTTCAGTAACTTCACTTTTATTTTTAGAAATATATTTGAAAATCTTATGATCATTTTCCGTTAACTTATCATAATTTGCATTTACTAATTCATCTATTTTCATTTTACTTACCTCTATCTACATGTTTCTTTTAAGCAAAATATTACACTTTTATTACTGCTTCTGGAGTTTGGAAGGTTTCACCAGGATCTAAAAGCCAACTGAAATCAAATGGATTTATTCCTATTTGAACTCTAGAATTTTTGTACTGATCTACCTCTACATTTGCCAGAAAGTTACCACTATAAACTAAGCTCAATCCATAGACATCACCATGATGCTCATCAGCATTCTTTCTCATAAGAGCAATAAATGGATTTTGGTAATGACTGCTTGCCCCTCTTCTACTTTCTACTAATTGACTCCCCATTGCCAAAGGCCTTCTTATAACATGTCTCTCTCTCTTGCCCATGCACCAGATAGTTGAAGCAGATCAAATCGATCATCATTAAAATCAACGTTTGCACTTAAAGCTCTTAGTACTTTAACTTTGTCGTTACCTTCATTAATAAAGCGAATTGATCTAGTTATGGCATCATAATTATTAAACGCTGTATAACTAACAATAGCTTTTAAGCCTATAAACTTATCAACTAACACAATTTCTAATGTATCTGCCTCTTCCTCATTTTCTACATAAGTAGCCGGCAATCCTGATAACTTAGTTTTACCCTTAAATATTCTGTGGGAATCATATACTAAGTCAGTAATTGTAGTTCCATTACTAAGCTGTATTTGATATGCTGGAAATCTTAAATCTGTGTTTCCGTAAGATGGATATTCCTGTGGAATAGCCTCTAAACAGATATTTTTATCTTTATCAGTAGTAGCAATGAAGCTTCTCCACTGTTCTAATCTTACAATATAGTCCAGATCAGAGCTTCTAAGCTTTTTTCCCCAATACAAATGAGCTAAATGTCCAGTTTCTATAACCTTAAGTATATAACTAGTATCCTTTGCTCTTAGGTGAAATGTCTTATTGTTTTCTTGATAAATAATACTTATAGTACCTCTCCTTATAGTATACATTAAGCTTTGCTTTATAACTTAATTATACAAAATGTTTTGAAGCAGTAGAATTTTTTCGATAAAAAATAGGAATTTTAGTTGTGTACTAAAAAAGGAGATTGCTCATGTCGCATATTTATGCATTATGATACATCCCCTTTATCTTTTTATCCGATGACTATCCGCTCTAATACTCGTATTTTTATAGGAAACTCCTCTTCTGAGGAGTAAGCAATTCGCACAAAATCATAGATTTTGACTCTCTGCTTAACTGGGAGTAAAGAGCGGCTACGTCCCTGGATTCGTTCAACTAAGAATCAGTTGGGGCAAAACCCAATCTGATTCAAGTTTCACTTTATTTAGTTAACACTGAATTGACTTAATTGAATTTTGTTACCATTTAGATATATTTCACCTTCATAATTACCTGAATCTAATGTGGTTTCGAATTTACCTGTACCATTAGTGAATTTTAGTTGGTTTATATATTTGTAAGTAGAAGTATTCTGTAAATTAATTTTTATTGTAATATCTGTATCTTGTACATCAGCGTCTGTATAAGTTATAGTAACCTTGCTACCTTTTACTTGTATCAATGGATTCGTTCCGTATGTTTTAGTAGTATCTACTGTTGAACCACCACCGCCACCACGGCTTGAATTTCCAGGATTTGTAGGTTTCTGTGTGTCTTGCTTGTCTGCAACATAGTTTTTTACACTTTCTACTACATTATCGGGTAATACTGATTGCCCACCAAGGCCAATACTTGCTGTAGTACTTTTTACCTTATCTTTAATATAGTTTGCTATTGCTTTAGGTAATGTTTTGTAAGTTAACAATAATGGTGCTCCTTTCTGAGCTGCTAAGGCTGACCCTGAAAGTGCATCCGCAAACTCATCGCCTGTAGGGCCATCTCCAGCTGCTAAAAAAATGTTATCATATTTAATATCACTATCAAATTGTTTTAAAACAGCCACATTGGTTTCATATCTGTCACTACCTCCAAGTCTTATAGAAGGTTGAGCTGCTATGTTATTTATAGAACTTTCAACATTTGATCCTATAACCCCTTGAAGACCTATTATATATGCATTTGATGTTTTTCCTTCAGACATGAATTTACTTACACTATCTGGTAAAGCATCTTTGTCTGTTAACAATATTGGCATACCTTTAATACCAGCTATAGAAGATATAGATAAAGCATCTGCATAATTATATCCATAGGTTATAAACACAGATTCACTATTTCCTAATTCCTCTGCAACCTTAGCAGAGGTTTCAAATCTATCCTTACCCCATATTCTTTTAACCTCTGGCTTTACACTTAAGGAATTAGAAATAGCATTTGCTACTTCATCAGTAACTACTGCATTACCTCCTACTATTACTACATGTTTAACTTTTAATCTTTCAATTTCAGCTTTGGCAGCGTCAGATAACTTATTACTTTCCGTTAAAATTACAGGAGCATTATATTTTTTAGCTAGTGGTACTGAACATAATGCATCTGCAAATACAGCACCATTAGCTATAACTACATAATCTGATCCTTCCTTCCATCCACTTTTTGAAATATTAGCTGAGGTTTCATATCTATTAGTTCCACTTAATCTTTCACTTGCAGGAGTGACATTTCCATCTGCTGATACTATACTACTGCTTCCCATAATAGCTAAAAGAGCACATAAAGCAACTAATTTTTTTATTTTCATGTTTTTTCACTACCTCCTTCTTTTTTCTTTAAACTAGTTCATAGTTACAATTAAGGATGTAGTATAATGTATTTTTTAATATACTACATCCATCTAAAACTATTACTTTGTTACAGGGATTTCGATATAATTTGAAAGAGGTTTTCCATATTCTAACGTATCCCATACCATAGCCTTAACTGTATAGTTATCGCCTAATGGTATTGTAAAGCCTCCATCCATTTCTACACTCTTTCCTGCTTCTATAAGCTGGCTGCAGGTTACATAGTTTATAAACTTATCACCTTGGAAAAGAACTACTATTAGTGTAGCAGTTTTAGTTTCATTTGCAGTATTTGTAACTTTTATTTTTACATCTGCGTCACTTCCCGCCTTAAAGGAAGACATATTTGTTTCATTTTCTACCTTGAATTCCGAACCAGTAGGTTCACCTTTCTTCTGCACTTTTACTTTAATTTCTGCTTTTAAATTACTATTATTTTGATATTCTACTCCGTCTACTGTAGTATCTAGTGTTCCTTCTAATGAGTATTCTCCTGCTGTATTGCCATCATATTTGCTTGTATCCCATTGTACATCCATGGCTACTTCTTTTCCATTGTCAAGTGTTACCTTTACTGTACCTGGAAGTCCTATTGAGGATGCTTTTGTTCCATTTGCCACTGTGATTTTCTGTAATGGAGCCACATTTTTTACAGTTTGTGTACTGCTAATAGCGCTCTGAATGCTAATGTTTTGGGCTGTGTCTGTAGATACTTTGCTAGTTCTTAAATATACTGTCTTAGCATTGCTATCATAGTACCACACGTCACTTCCAGCATTAAGTTCATCAATAGAGGTAACTTTTGTTAAAATTACATCATTACGTTTTACTTTTGTAATAGCTTGATCCATTGAGTCTACTTTAACCTGTGCTGCCCACACTCTATCTGTTACTTTTCCTACATAACTACCTTTTATAGTTCCAATATTTAAATTGATAGTTCCATTATCTTTCTTCGTTGTAATATCTGTAGTTGCTGATTGATCTTTTTCATAGCTATAAGTATTTCCATCATCTTCGTATAGTGAGAATTTAGTTTCTTCTCCTGATGCCTTTGGATATACTTTTAAGTTAATATAATCATCTGCTTTCTCTCCTACATAGTTCATGTCTTGTGCCATAGGGATAATAGAACCTTCTTTTACGAATACAGGGATTTTGTCTAATGGCGCAGCGTAGTTCTCTACTGTTTTATTTCCTTGATATTGAGTTCCGTCATTCCAATCATACCATGTGCCTTCTGGTAAATATACATTTCTGCTGGTAGCTCCTTCAGTGTGTACAGGTGCCACCATCATAGAATCTCCAAACATCCATTGATCTTGTAATTTTGCTACTTGTGCATCATTTGCATAATCCATGATTAATGGTCTCATAATTGGTTTATTTGTTTCGTAAGTATCTTTTGCTGTAGTATAGATGTATGGTAATAATCTATATCTTTGTTTGATAAGATCAGTTGTTATGCCTTCTGCCTGTTCTCCAAAGACCCATGGCTCTCTTTCTCCTTTTCCTTGGTTTGCACTATCGTCACCATGTGCTCTAAAGATTGGCATAAATGCAGATGCTTGCATCCAACGTGTATAAAGCTCTGCACTTGGTGGTCCTTGTCTGAATCCGCCTGTATCATTTGTAAAGTATGGTATACCAGACATTCCTGTACTTAAACCAAGCTCTAAATTCTGTGTAAATGCATCCCAGGTAGCGTTAACGTCTCCAGACCAAACTGTAGTACCGTATTCTTGAATTCCAGAGAATCCAGATCTTGCTAAAGACCATACTCTTTCATCTGTATAACTTCTTTGTCCATCATAGAAAGCCTTAGCTTCATTTAGTGCGTATACATTACGAATTTCCGCTGCATTTCCTTCCTTAAATTGATCTCTTAAAGAGTCAGTAGCATTCTCTGGTTCATTTAAGTCAATCCATGAGCCTTTAACACCTGCATCGTGTAATTGTTTTACTTTAGATGTATACCATTTTCCTGCTTCTGGATTAGTATAATCTATTAAACCAGACTTTCCATACCATGCATCATAAATAACAGTTTTACCAGAGCTATCTTTTACAAAATATCCATTTTTATCTCCTTCTGCAAATATATCAGAAGTTACCATTACATATGGGTCAATAATGTTAGTTATTTTAATTCCTTTGGCAGCAAGTGCATCCATTGCTTCCTTTGGATTAGCAAATTCTTTAGACCAAGACATATCAAAATAGTGGTTTATTGATGCCCAGAATACATCTAGTACCATTCCATCTACTGGAATTCCTTTTTCTCTGAATTTGTCTACCACTTGATTTACTTCATCCCAACTCTTGTATCCAAACTTAGATTGAATATAGCCTAAGGCCCATTTTGGAGGCAATGGTGCTTTTCCTGAAAGTTGTGCATAATTTTCCATTATTTTATCTAAGCTTGAGCCATTCATAAAGTAATAAACCATTTCTCCATTTGGTGCACTAAAGGAATACTGATCTTTGTTAGTCGCTCCCATATCAAAGGTTGTGTTTTCATAAGTATTATCAAAGAAGATACCATACCCTTTTGTACTTGCAAAGAAAGTTCCTGATTGATCAGATACATTTCCAGAGGTATCTCCACCTACCATATTATTTTTCATTACTATTTTTTGGCCTGCTCTATCAAGTGTCTTTGAATCACGATCCATTCCTAACCCATAGAAATGTTCATCTTGACCCATGTTCATTGTCTCATATACTCCAGTATCCCCATCGTATTTCAATCCGCCATTTTCTGGTTCCCCTGTGATTAATTTTGTATTTGTTGCATCATAATATTCAATTCTAAATGGCGCTTTATACGCTCTTATGGTCAAAGCACTGGTGCTTACTTTAATGTAATCCCCTTCATCTGTAACTTTAGGAGTAACTTTTGCACTTTCGTTGTTAACTACAAAAGATTTGTCCTTATTGAATATTCCTGTAGGCTCCATCCATACTCTTGCAATTTCATCGTTCATAAAATCTACTTTTACTTTATGAGCCTGTTCAAAGTTGAAGATTACTCCAGTTCCTTCTAATGTCACTGTATAAGGATTTTCTGTGCTTAAATTTCCAAGAGAGGATGCAGTTTGATAGTCTGCTGGATTAGATTTTACAAGTTGTACATCATCAATATCTAAATTACTTCCAGCTTTTCCATCCACTAAAGTTCCTAGTTTAATAACTTCACCATTTTGCACTGTAACATTTGGTAATGCAATTGTTGTCCATTCACTAGATTTAGGAATTGCTACTTTTTTTGTTCCCCCTGCATAATTCACATATAATGAAGATTCGTTGAAATCACCCTTGCTTCTTACCTTTGCTTTTAATGTATAGGTACCCGCTCCTGGCGCAGCATATTGCCATAAATCTGAATTATATGCAGCATCTCCTGCCATTCGCACATAACTGCTACCATTTTCCTGTTGAATGGATTGATTTACCATGTTGTTACGGCTCCAGTTTTCAAATCCAGCTTCAAAATCTGCATTATGGATTGGTACTCCCGTATCCTCTACTTGTTCACCGATTTTCTCAATCTTTACATTATCAATTTGTAAAGATGTATCCCCCTTCGGCACTATTGTATGGAATTCTATATTCATTTCTCCGGCAGTTACATCTGCTTCTACAGTAAATTGTTTATAGTCAAATTGATCTGAATCAAGCTTACCTGTATCCTTATTTGCATCTTTTACTGTTGGATTTATCACATTTGGCGTAATATTAGTAACTGCATCTTGCAATCCTGGTTGTGTTATTTTAAATTCACAGGTTCCACCCTCAAAGTTTGGATAAGTATGTGGCATTAATTTTGCCATAACAGTTACTTTGTAATGTCCATCTGCCACATTGGTTATTTTTTGACTTATTGTGGCTTCTCCTGCTTCTGGGAAATAGTTATATAATTTATTTCCTTCGTAAGCATCGTTGCTATCTGCTCCCCACCAACCATCTCCGACTTTATTCCATCCTGTTGTACCATTTTCAAATCCTCCATTGATAATAGTAGCTTCACTAGCCCCTGTAATCATTTCAATGGAATCTAGGTTAATGGATCCTGTTTTTCCTTGTATAGTTATTAAGTTAATTCCTTTTTTAAGAGTAAGAGATTGTTTTGCAGTTCCCCATTTATCTAAAGTATCCGTAGTTGGTAACTCAACTTCTTTTGTATCAATGGTATCTCCGCTTACCTTATCTCTTCCATAAAAGTTAACTACAGCAGCACCGTCACCATTGGCATAATTAATATTAAATTTGTAATCTCCGTCTTTTGGTGCGTCTACAGCAAAGGTCACTTTGTCATCAGCTGTAGAAATGCTTTCTATATATCCAGAACCTGTATACCCGGTATGATTATTGTTAAATTGTGCTCCGCTTATATAGTCTGCACCGTTAAATTTAGCACCTTCATAAGAAGCAGTTTCTGCCTGATACTTTTTAATCTGTGCTGTTGGAACTACTTTGATTATCGCACAATCATGTGGATCTAACACAACCGTATGGGATTTTTTGGTTCCTAAGTCCTGATGTGCCCATAAATCTCTTACAAAACCTTGGTTGATTCCCAATTCCTTATGGAAATCAAAAGTGAAAGCTTTTTGCTCATCTGATCGATTGAATAATCCAACTACATAGGTTCCGTCTGGCAGCTGTCCTACCCATCTTTCACTATCACGACTCTTATTATCTTTGTAATGTGCACTGGTATTAAAAATAGGCTTACCTGAAAGACCCATTTTATTCAGTTCTATTAACTCTGGATTTTGATAAAAGCTTGCTAAATCTCCAATGGTATCATATTGGTCTGCAATAGTGATTGGAGAACCCGCCATAGTGAATAAGGAAATCTCAGATTTTCTTTCGTTATCCGCATATTGTCCACTGAAGGTATTCAATCTTGTAAAGTCACCGTCATTGATTAAGCTTCCTATACCATTAATATCTGCAAATCCAGTGAACCCTTGGAATGCACCAGCCCATTGTGACCATAACTCGCCCTGCCAGTTTTGTCTTCGTCCACTTGTATGATCCCATCCACCAGCAAAAACATCCTCATCAATTCTAATCATATCTCCATATTTACGTTCGATGTCACCGTGATCCTTAAGGTGCGGCATAACTAAGCTTAAAACCATATCAGTGCCAGCTGCTTCACTCATCCATTTTATGGCTTTATCATATTGCTCCCTTGTATGTGCTTCTCCAAGTTTACCTAAATTTATGTCTGTTCCTGTTTCATACCAGGATAAAAAATCTACTCTTAGGAAACTTGCGCCTTGATCTTTAAAGAACTTTACATATCCTTTTATGAAGTCTTCTGCACCCGGAGCATCTACATTTAGCCAATATAAGGCTCTGTCATTTCCTTGTCCACCATTAAATCTATCTCCTCCTGCTGGATTACCATTTGGGTCTTTAATTATAATATCTGAAACTTTTATTTCTGGATGTCCTACTACTGTATATTTATCTGGATTTTTTACTACTTCAGGACTGACCCATAGAGGATTATAATAAACACCGTATTTTAATCCTTTACTCTTAGCATAATCTGCCCAGAACTTCCAGGTGTGTCCGTTTGGATATTTCTCTGTTGGATACTGCCATGCTGGTTCTTGTCCTTCTGGTATAACAGCCTCTACTTTTACATCATCTAAGTCAAGACCTCCATTTGCTCCTTTTGCATCATAAGCAAACTGTAAATTTAATTTTCCAGCTGTAACTTGCACTTCTATTTCGTAATTTTTCCAATCATAACTATCTATGTTTATTACCTGTTTAATGGTATTATTAGTTGTATTATTACTATCTACGTTTATCGCCTGCCCAGTGGTATTATCGGTTGTGTTATTACTATCTACGTTTATCGCCTGTCCAGTGGTATTATTGGTTGTGTTATTACTATCTGCGTTTATTGTCTGTCCAGTAATATTACTGGTTGTATCATGACCACTGATAACCATTTGTGCAGTACTGCCATCTGTTAACATATCTCCTTTCACCTTGGCTTTTGCACTTATTTTATAAGTTCCATTTGGCAAATTTAATATGTCTTGACTAATGGTTTCACTATGAGGAGCATCAGCCCATGTCCAAAGAGAGTGCTGTCCTTCTGCTTCAACATTTCGTCCATGCAATGCGTTTCCTACAAAATTCCACCCCGTAGTTTCATCTTCTTCAAAATCACCATTTACTGCCTGATTTCCTACAGGCATAGTTGTGGTAGCTCCTCCAACTGACTCCAAGGTAATGTCATCAATTTGAAATGATGTGTTATCACCTTTAGCATCTAAATAAAATTCTACTTGAAGTTCTCCATTAGTAATATCTGCCTCTACTTCATATTGAGCATATCTCCATTCCGTTTTATATTCATTCTGTGCTGGTTCTATAGCTTTAATTACTGGATTCTTGCCTGGTTCACCTACTCTTATTTCAGCTTTGCTTCCATCCGTTGTAAAGTTTTCATCTCCACTTAATTTCACCCAAGCAGTGAGCTTATAAGTACCATTTTCTAAACCTGATACAGTTTGTTTTAAGCTATCCTTATGAGCTCCATCGTTATATATATAATATTTACTGCCATTATGAGCATCGTTCGCATCTACCCCATGCATACCATTACCATTAAATTCCCAGCCTGTTTCTCCATCTTCAAAATCTCCGTTAACTAACTTTCCACTTGAGGTATTACTTCCTCCATTTCCAGACATATCAAGAGGATTTGTCATCCAATGGTCATTATGTGAGACAACATAACCATTTGGATTTAACATAGTGGCTCCCTCAATCCAACCATCTGTAGAAACCATATCATATCCATATGGTAGGAAATTGTTAGCCATCCAATCAATATTATCCTTAAATCGCTGCTCTGGCATATATGTATTTTTTGTCCATTGATGTTCGTAGCTCATCCAATACATCGGACCTGCACCTTGTCTTGTGAATTGACTATCCCTGGCATATACCTTTTGTGCCGATGATAAAACTGCAGCTAATGCAGCCACACATAAAATTCTTTTTACCTGTTTTTTTATCATATTTTTCCCCCCAAATCTATTATAATAACAAGCAACCTTATTTTACAGTTAACTCCTTTTTCTTATTCATACATACTCTCCTTTCTTTAAAAAACAAAGTATATGTTTTAATTGTATATGTTTTCATTGTAATAATTAATAGAATATTTAATGATTTTGTGTGATTTTTTTATACATTAAATAAAAATATCGCTGGTGTTATAAAATTTTATTAAACACCAACGACATTTTTAAATTAATATTTAAAGCATTTTAGTTACCTATTCCTCATCTAATAAATCAGCTGCAATTATATTTCTATAATTTGTAGGAGACGTTCCTACAATTTTTTTAAAACAGCTGCTAAAATATTGTGCATCATTATAACCAACCTGAAATGCAACCTCATAAGTTTTAAGATTAGTTTCTTTTAAGAGCTTTTTCCCATAGTTAATTCTTACTTTTGTTAAATATTCAATAAAAGACTCTCCCATCACATGTTTAAAAATCTGACTAAGATAGGCAGGACTAATATGAACACTTTCCGCAACCATACTTAAACTTAATTCCTCCTTGCAATAGTTAACATCAATGAAATTCTTTGCTTTTTGAATAAAGTTTTTATTGGCTGTTTTTTGTCTTAAGTTAATGAATTCAATAGTACTTTTAATAATACCCTTAAGTTTTCCTTTTATATCTTCAATAATATCAAAATTTAGAATACTTAACTGTATAAATCTGTCTCCATATACCCTTTCAGCATCACCATCAAATTCCATTACAATTCTTATTAGTTTACTAATAATTTCAATTAAGAACAGATGAATATCGTCCCTTTTCAATAAGTGATTTTTAGTCATTATATCAAATAAGTTATCAGTAACCTTCATAGCTGATTCTAAATCTACACTTTTTACTGACTTTACTAACTCATTTACTTTTTTAAAAACATCTGAGGATAAGGATACCTTTGAAGTGGGCTTGATATCTTCAATATAAAGAATGCTGTTTTTCCCAAAAGCAGTTCTATACTCTAAAGCCTCTTCTGCTTCCTCATAGGATTTATGTACATCATTTATATTTTCACAGCTTCTTCCTATTCCTATACTAATGCTTGTCTTGAAAAATCTTCGTATATATTCTTGAATATGCTGTACTAAAGGGAATAGAGTAGACAAATAATTTGATAACTGGGTTCCATTATAACAAAATAGAATTCCAATTTCATTTGACTTATCTTCAAACATAAAGAATGTCCCTTCTATTGATGAAAGGATTTCCTTAGTTATATGCTGAATTGCAAACTTAATTATGTTAATGTCCTCTTGTTTTCGTTCTTCTATTAAATTAAAATAATCATCTAAGCTAATAATTATACAAAAAAACTTCTCTGCTTTGATGGAAATATTCAAATAGTCTAATCTGCTCCAAATTTCATTTTCTTTACAATTGCCTTTTATTAGACTGAGAAAAAATCGCTCTTTTAAAAGAGGTAAACTCTCATGAATTAATTTGGAAAATTTTTTAATTTTCGTCCTTTCTAATTCTGCATTTTCTAGTTCTTCACTTACTTCTTTAAGTACAGATAATAATTCTTCAACTTTTAAGGGCTTAATCAAATATCTAAACACACCAATTTCAATTGCCTTTTGTGCATACATAAATTCATTATATCCACTTAGAAAAATAAAAATAGTTTCTGGGAGAATTCCTTTTACCTTTTGAGCGAACTCTATTCCATCCATTATTGGCATATATATATCCGTCAATATAACCTGTGGCTTTATGTCTTTTGCAATTTCAAAGGCTTGTTTACCATTCACAGCCTCTGCTACAATGTTATATCCATACTTATTCCAATCAATGTACTGAATAACGCCTTTTCTAATTATTTCCTCATCATCTACAATCATAATATCATACATGTAATTCCCTCCCGTATAAATAATTCATACTATGAAAAACCAGATATTCTTCTATGATTTATCCAAATTATAACATATTTTTAGAATATAATACCATTTATGATACTTCTTTGTTGAATAATATTATACTATGATATATAATAATAATAAACTAAAAAAACGTTTTCTTGGCTATTTAATGGATTTAACAATATACCAAACCCTATATCCGAGGAGGTTTCGTTATGCCACGCAAAGCAAGAATAATTGCAGGATTATTCTTCATCATATTTACCTTTTTTTTTATATTTACCTATAATTTTGTAACTAATTCTAAATCTTACTCAAAGAGTAACTCCACTAGGAAAAAAACAATTGTTTTTTCTTATGGAGGCAATGACCACTTTAGCATTTTCAAAAGAAATGCAGCTCTTTTTGAACAGGCTAACCCAGATGTTAAAGTGGAACTAAAACAACTTCCTGCATCTACTGACGCCCAACATGATTACTATAAATTCATATTATCTTCTAACACAGACAATATAGATGTTTTTTTTGCTGATGTAATTTGGACCCCTGAATTTGCTTCCTTAGGCTTAGCACTTCCTTTAGATAAGTACTTTACTGAAGATATGCAAAAAGAGTTTCTTGAAAAATCAGTTCAAACCTGCTTGTACAAAGGACAAGCGTATGCAGTTCCAGGCAGAGCTGATATTCCATTGCTTTATTATAGAAAAGATTTAATTCCACATCCACCTAATACTTATGAAGAATTAATAGAAATGTCAAAAAAATACTCAAACAGCCCTGGAATAAAGTATGGTTATTTATTTCAAGGTCATTCATATGAAGGAATAGTCTGCAATGCCTTAGAATTTATATGGAATAACGGTGGGGAAGTTATTAAAGACAGAAAATCTGCAATTAATTCTCCTGAGGCATTAAAAGGACTACAGTCCTTTATAAACGTTGCAAATTTTAATACAAGCTCCTCAGAAACATTAAATTTTCAGGAAGATGACGGTTTAATGGCATTTCAGGATGGCAGTGCCTTATTTATGCGTAATTGTGTTTATATATATCATCAGCTATGTTCTAAAGATTCTAAAGTGAAAAATAAAGTTGGAATTGCTCCTCTTCCCCTAGGTCATAATGAGGAAAATAACATTGTTACCTTAGGAGGATGGAATTATATGATTAATAAAAAATGTAAAAATCCTGAACTTGCATGGCGATTTATACAATGGATGACTAGTTATGATTCTCAACTTGAAGATGCACTTATCGCAGGTGAAGTTCCTACTAGAAAAGATATCTACGATAACACTACTGGGAATAAGGAGGAAGATATTTTACTTAATAAGTGTAAAAATATCTTAAAGTCTTCAAAACTAAGACCAATGTCTCCCTATTATCCTTCTATTACAGAATCCATGCAAAAAAATTTCAAAGATGCTATTATCAATAAGGTTAGTGCTGAAACAGCTCTAAAAAATATTCATGATGATTTAAATTCTATTCTCTCTAAATCTGATAAATAATTTGTTGGGAGTATGTATATCATGTGGAAGACCTATATTTGTAAACCTTTTAAATGTATAAAGGATAGATATTATAACTATTCACTGAATTTACAAATTAATATAATTATTGGTTTAATAACATTAGTTGCTATTATATTTATTATTTCAATATATTACATAAGAACCCTAAATTATGCAGAAAAAACCTTTATTGATAACGGAAATATTATGCTTCAAGAAACTGTAGATAAAGTAAATTCAAGGCTAAAACTTGTTGAAAATACAGTGTATATGCTTTCTACTGATTCAAGAATCCAGGACTACAAAAAAGTAACTGAAAATGATATAAATAGCTATCTTAATAATTGTATTTACTTTAATAATTATGAAATACATCAAAATGGTATAAGTTCTGTAAATAATCTAATTGACGATATTATATTTGTTACAGATAAAAATACATTTATTGCTAAAAGACTTCACTTTACAGTTTATAATATACATAAACAATTAGAAAATCAGTGGTTTAAACAGGCTTTTAATAATAAAGAAACTCTAGTATGGACTAGTTGTTCTTATAATGAATCCACCGAGAGTATTTTGAAAATCAATGAAGGAGAATTAATTGCTAAATTAAATCAATTTATGTTAATACTTTACGTTCAAAATTATAAAACTTTTGAAAACATTGGTTATGTTGCCGCAAGCGTTAACTCTGAGAATATGTGTAAGTTAATTGACAATATAAAGTTTGGTGAAAAGGGTTGTTTATATATTATTGATGATAAAGGCAAAATAATAGCTAGTAAGGATAGAAATAAACTTTTAAAAAATATACACTTTGACTCCTATTCAGTTAACCAAATACTTAAAAATAATAATAATCAAGCCCATTTTAAAGGAAAGATTGATAAAGACAGTTATTTTATATTTGATGCTCCGTTATCTATAAATAATTGGAAACTTATTATTACTATCCCTGTTACTGAAGTTCACAGTTCCACTAAAGTTGTATTACTTTCAATTATCATTATAGGGATTATGTGCTTTCTTGTTATTATAGCTATTAGTACCCTAATTCTCAAGAATCTTTCTTTACCACTGAAAAAAGTGCTAAAATCTATTGAAGAAACAAGAAAAGGGAATTTTACACAAAAATTAGATATAAAGGGATGTTTTGAAGTGAATCAACTAAGTACAGAATTTAACTTTATGTTAGATAAAATTAATAATCTACTTAATCAAATTGTAGATAAGCAGAAGGCTGTTAACAAATCTGAATTAAAAGCTCTAAGAGCACAGATCAATCCTCACTTTTTATATAATACTTTAGATTCAATCAAATGGCTTACAATTTCAAGTGATACAGAAAAGGCATCGGAACTTACAACTGCACTATCAACCTTCTTCAGGATCGGACTAAGTGGTGGTAATGAAGAAGTCTCCATAAGAGATGAAGTAGAACATATAAGACAATATTTATTTATTCAAAAGCTAAGATGCGGTGAAAGGCTAGACTATGTCATAGACGTGGATTCAAATATAGAAAACATGAAGACTCTGAAGCTCATTCTTCAACCAATTGTGGAAAATGCCATTTATCATGGATTAGATAAAAGCGAAACTGGTGGTTTTATAAAAGTATTAATTAAGAAAATAAATAATACTACAATAGTCTATGAAATTTTCGATAACGGAAAAGGAATGAGTCCTCAAGCTCTAGAGTTACTTACAAAAAAGATTCAAGATCCATTAATCGAAAATACTGCTGATCATCATGGATATGCTATTAGGAATGTGAACCAAAGAATAAAGTTAAGTTATGGAGATGAATATGGTATAGTCTACAAGAGTAAATACGAAATAGGAACTAAGGTTATTGTTTCAATTCCACTTATTCAATAAAAATAATAATTGCTATTCAGAAGTATTCCAAGATATTAATAATTTAAAATAAACTAATAAAGACAGAGTTATTTTATAAAATAACTCTGTCTTTATTAGTTTATTTTGAACATTAACATAGGCATTCCAAGTATGGAATGCCTGAATAGTAATTTTTCATTTGCAGTTTTATTTTATATCAATTGAAAACTAATTTTTCCAAAGCTCAACATCATCTATCTGTAGATTTGTATTGCCAGGTGCAGAAATATAAAAGGCTATATTAACTTGTCCATTTGTAACATTTACAGTGCCTTGTATCTGCTGATATGTGCTGCCACTGCTGATATTTGTATATGCAGCTGAACCACCATAATTAGTTAATTCCATCCTACAAAGTGAAGGTGTTCCTGTATTTTGCTTAACCCAAGCACTAACTGTATAAACACCGTTTGAAAGACCAGTTACTGTCTGTTCAAGCTTCTGTGTATAAGAATTGGTATTAAAGAAATAAGCTTTAGAGTTACCACTATGAGCATCGGTTTGATCAACACCATAGGAAGAACCTGTTGCTGTCCATCCTGAACTAGTTCCATTTTCAAAACCAGAGTTTATAATAGTTCCTGTTGGCATTGTTCCGCCAGCTTTATTAATATAAATCATATCCCAGTATTGTAGTGTAGGAACTGTAAATGTAATGTAATTTCCCCCAATATCAGATCCTTTTGTAAATTGTACGTTATAAGTCTTTCCATTGTCGTAATCCGGTGAAGCAAAGGATACACTACCAACTGGATCTGTGTAGTAATACTTAACAGTAAAATTAGATAATGCAGTAGGTACTGGATAATCTGCATTAGTGTCTCTCCAAGAATTATTTGCTTCTCCTTGTAGGTTTATCAAATGGATAATCTCATAGTTTGAGTCCTTTTTAGTAAATGTCCATACTTTATTTGCCTCGCTGGTGGTGCTTGTAGCAATAGCTTGTGAATTTGAATCTTGTAATGAAACTGAATTTGCTGTATTGTATTGTCCATCACGTAGTATGTTTTCATAAGCAGTTAAAAAGTCATAATATCTACGTTCTTTTTGTTTTAAATCATCACTCATAATCATATTGCGATTTGGGAAATATTCACTACATAGCATTCTTGTGTCATCACCTAATTCTATACGGGATCCACCGCTGGCAAAAACTGCGGCATCAGTTAATAGTACTCCAGGTGTGTTCATATATCCAGGACTAGCTTCAGTATGTGTCTTTGCTGCATCATAATTCATATATGCAGGAACAATTAAAGATCTGCCATTTCCTTCATCCCTTGAAGTATCAACTGCACGCTTTAAATCATTGTAGGTTACAAAACCATCCCATGGCCATAGTTCTGCATATAATCCATCCGCATTGCTTGCAGCAACTTGATCATGACCTTTAAATCCAACTGGGTTAAATAAAAGCTTTTTACTACCCATTCTACTTTTTGCATAGTTTATAAAAGGTTTAAATGTATTTGTTATAGAAACTTCCTGACCATCTGTTGTGTATTTTGTTCCAAAATCTCCAACAGAGTCTTGATGCCATCCATCAAAAGGAAAGGCAGTAAATACATCCATTTCTCTGTTCAAAATATAGTTCTGCCAGTCTGGGTTTGAAGAATCAAAGAAGTATAAAGCCGGAGATGACCATCCTGGTGGCATAGCCATATCCCATTGTGAACCTCCTGGACTGTTAAGTAACGCCCAGTTGTAGTCTACTCCGCTTCCATCTTCACCATAACCAGCAGTAGCACCATAAATAAGGTTATATTGCATACCAGCTATGTTACTTGCATGACCAGCATTTAAATAGTCAATAATGGTTTGTCTGTATACGTCTTCGCCAGCAAGATTCTTCCAACTGGAGTCAGGATTTGTTGGACTTCCGCTAATAGGCATATGATGTTTATATTGCCAATCATAATATTGAATTGCATTTATGTGATAATTCTTTAACTGCCATATTACGTTGCTGCTGACATCTGCTGACTGTTGTCCATATTTTGTTATATATCCATAACGAGGGAACTTCAACCAGTCTGAGGATACATCCACAGCTGTATTCATATTATCGATTATGTTTCCTGCGGAATCTTTTGCCCAAGCTTCCACCATATACCCCTGATAGTCTGTGCTAGGAGGAGTCCACGTAAAGGTTAAGGCAGTTGTTGCACCTGGAGCAAGCGTAAACGTTTGTGTAGAAGATGTAGAAATTTCATTTTCAAGGTGTTTAAAATATAAAGATACTGATCCATTGTTTATGGATGCACCAGTGTTATTTTTAAGATCAACATATATTGTAACTACATCTCCCGGATTATACCTTGATTTGTCAGTATTAACATTTGTAACAATATTACCAGTACTAGCAGCTTTTACTACAGCCCTTGGTAAATATGGTACTGAAGAAGTAGCAATAAGCATAAAAGCTAGAAATAACCACATTATTTTATTATTAGTAATTATTCTATTCATAATTTATCTATACCCCCTGTTTAAATATTTACCTTTTTTTATTGTTATTACTTATAGGTGTATACACTATAATTCATGTTATATACATTGAAGAGCTTTGCAATTACCACAAACATAGATGACTCATAGAAAACATTTTCTCTATATACTAAGTTTAAAAATAGATGATGAATCTCTAAGATTTGTTTTAAGTTTTGCTCACTTATAGTAAATAGAAAATTTACTATTGAATGTGGTAATTACAATGTTTTGCAGAAACAATTTTCAATAAGCTTCGTTAACAGATCTAATAGACAACATGCTAAAATACTTAAAACATATATTATATAAAAGTTGGACTAATAACTTTCAGCACTGTATTTTTTCTAATATAAGTAGAGAACGTTTTCTTATAACTTATATTTAGATATCAGTTTGTAAGAAAACTACGTAAAATAAATGCTGACCTTATTCTATGGGAATATAAATTTATCTTGGAAAATGTCACAAATAGGAAGTGAAATATCGAATGAAAGTCTTAAAAATCCAACTGACTCTAATGCAACATATTGTATAAATTATGGTTATGATATAGGCTGTGTTGCTAATAATCTTATTGAAAAATGTTTATTACATACCCTAACGGGTGAAAACAGGTTTTTGTGGTTAACTATACGATTTAATACTACACTCCTTTCTTTTTAAAATATAAATGTATACGTTTCCGCACATCATTTAACATTTTTGGAAACGTATACATTTATTATATTATGAAATAAAAACAATGTAAATATATTTAATTACTATTTTTTGTTAAATACACATGCCGGTGTTTTTTATACTTAACTTTCACTAGTTAACATAATGGACTTTAATAAATATAAATTGAGTATGCATCTTAATAATTTTTTTCTTCAGTGGCCTCTTTTCTCAAACTCTTTATCAATTTAAATAACATGTTTCATTTATTTATAACATGTTATTTTTTTCATTGTAAATGTTTAAATAACGAAATATTTTTAGTAAAATATCAATATAGGTAATGATTATTTTTAAAACATAAACTAATAAAATCAATATTTTAAATAAGCTTACTATTTTTATTATATATAAATAAACTTAAAGTAAGAAATATTAATTTATATTTTTATAGGGGGTATTATAGTGTTAAGAAAGATTAAAGATTTTTTTCTAAATAAACAATCAGAAAAGCAAGTGGAAAACAATAGTTTTTTAATTCCTGTTTCTGGACAACTTATAAATTTAGACGAAGTTCCAGATGAGGTATTTTCTCAAAAAATAATTGGTGATGGTTTTGCCATAAATCCGGAAGATGGTGATGTTTTTTCACCAGTAGATGGTTTAATAACAGGAGTATTTCCAACAAAACATGCTATTTCATTAAAAGATAATTCTGGTGTAGAAATCTTAATTCATTTTGGACTAGATACCGTTACTTTAAATGGTAAAGGTTTTACTACCTATGTGGAGGAAGGAAGTATAGTAAAAGCAGGGGATCTGTTATTAAAGGTGGATATAGATGAAATAAAAGACAAGGTACCCTCTATAGTAATGCCTGTAATTTTCGTAGACCTTAATGGAAAAACATTTAAATATAATATTGGAAAAGTTGTGTCCAAACAGAATGGAATTGTAACTTTGCAATAATATTCATTTGTTCAACAATTATCCAAATATTGATATATATGCGGAACTTTTAAATTTAATTTATATAATATAGCATAATCTTGTAATATGCTACATGGAATAAATTAAATTTAAAAGTTCCGTACCTACATCCTCTTTCAAATAATGCTATTTATGTTTTTACTAATTTCAAGATTTGTTTTCAATTCTTTCTAAATATTCTCCTATCAAAAATTCAAATAACATTAAAATATTTGGATAGAAGGAATTAGACAGCTTACCACGATCATCCATAGTATGCATATCATATATTTTAAAATGTATATCTGACATCTTTGCTAATGTATTTTCTGATTCTCCTGTAAAGGAAACTATTTTTATTCCACTTTTCTTAGCTAATTCAGAAGCTTTTACTACAAAATCAGTTTCTCCAGACTTAGAGACATTTATAAACAACTTAGCTTTTATAGCGTTTACATCATAGCTTTCGTATGCTTCGGAATAAATACAATTGAATCCAAGCACTATTAATTTTCTAGTAAAATATTGTGCAATAGAATATGAAAATCCTAAGCCGCAAGTATATATAACTTCATTTTTATTTTCTATTAATAAATTTATGAAATCATTTATAGTTTTGTATTCTGTAAATGATAACAGTTCATCTATATCTACACTATGATACTTCCTATCTTTTTCTCTTGAAACATAGGATTTTTTATCTTTTAATATAAAATTTAAATTATAATACATATCTAAAAATCCAGAATAACCTAACTTTTTAGCTAGATTCATAATGGTAGTAGTGGAAGTATAATGTTCTTTTGCTATACCTCTTACACCTATTTCTTTAACGTTTTCTATATTGTTAATAATAAAAGTTAATATACTTTCTTCTATTTTACTCAACTGGTATTTGTCTACTAATTTGTAAATATCCAATTCCATAAAATCACCCTAACGTAATTAATCTGTTACTCTATTATTATAAAATAAGTTTTCTGATTTTTCCATAATACTCTTATTAAAATACATAAATAAGAATAGTCAGCAACCTTTATACTAATGTAATTATATGACAAATCATATTAGCATGAAGGTTGATGACTGTTAACATCAATAACTATATTATTTTATTATATATTATTAATGAAATCTTATTTCATTAAATAAACTCTTGCTTCATATGGTTTTAATTCAAGTTTTTCTAAGTCATCAGAATCTACATTATAATTACTTATTAAAAGTTTTTTAGTATTATATACTACATTGTTTGGCAACTGAAATATAGTATTGTTTTCTGTAAAATTACATATTACAAGTAGTTTCTCATTATCTCCAGTTCTAGTATAGGCATAAATATGTGGATGTTCTTCAAGTATTAAATCATAGTTACCATATACTACTACTGAATTTTCCTTACGTATTTTTATAAGTTTTTTATAATAATTAAATATAGAATCTTTATCATTTATCTGCAACTTAGCATTTATATTTTTATAATTTGGATTTACTTTAATCCAGGGAGTTCCTATGGTAAAGCCTGCATTTTCACTATCATCCCACTGCATGGGTGTACGTGCATTATCACGACCTCTATCATATATAGCCTTCATCATCTCTTTTGGATCTTTTCCTTTTTGATTCACTAATTCATCAAAGGCATTTATGATTTCTATATCCCTATAATCCTCTAGGGATTCAAAAGCTACATTAGTCATGCCTATTTCTTCTCCCTGATATACATATGGAGTTCCCTGCATCATGTGAATACAAGTTCCAAGCATTTTAGCTGATTCTTTCCAATATTTTTTATCATTTCCAAACCTAGATACTACACGTGGTTGATCGTGATTATTCCAATATAAACTATTCCACCCTATATTCTCTAATCCTTTTTGCCATTTACTCATTATCTTTTTTAAGTCAATTAAATTATAAGGTAGGTTACTCCACTTTCCATCTTCACCATCACCTAAACCCATGTGTTCAAATTGAAAAACCATGTTTAATTCTTTTCTGTTTTCCCCTACATATTTAATTGCTTCTTCCGGATTTACACAAGGAGTTTCTCCTACGGTCATTATATCATATTTTGAAAGAACATTTTCATTCATCTCTTGTAAAAATTCATGAACCCTTGGACCATTTATTGTAAAAGGTGTTTTATCGCCATATAAATCTTTTTCTCCCCTATACCCATCTGGGAAAGCCTGATCCTTTGAAATCATGTTTATTACGTCCATTCTAAAACCATCTATGCCTTTATCAAGCCACCATTTCATCATATCATAAACTTCAGTTCTTACCTCTTCATTTTCCCAATTTAAATCAGGTTGTTTTTTTGAAAACAAATGTAAATAATACATATCAGTAGAGTTATCATACTGCCAAGTAGAACCACTAAAGAAAGATCCCCAATTATTAGGAGGTTGTCCATCTACTCCATTTCTCCATATATAATAATCTCTATATTTGTTATCAATAGATTTTCTGCTCTCTACAAACCACTTATGTTCATCTGAAGTATGATTTACTACTAAATCCATAACTATCTTTATATTTCTTTTATGGGCTTCACTCAATAGTTCTTCAAAATCTTTCATTGTACCAAAGTCATTCATTATATCTCTATAATCACTTATGTCATAACCATTATCATCATTAGGTGATTTATATATTGGTGATAGCCATACTACATCTATACCTAAATTCTTTAAATAATCTAGCTTTTCAATAATTCCTCTTAAATCCCCAATTCCATCACCATTACTGTCCATAAAACTTCTTGGATATATTTGATATATGACACTTTCTTTCCACCATTTTTTTTTCATTTCTACTCCTCCTCTTATTTAACCTTAAATTTTTCATAATCATATTATTGATCTTTTATTTATTAATTTATTAAAAATTCATATATGTTCAAATTTTATTTAGAAAAATTATTGTTTAACCGCTCCGCTAGTGACACCATTTATAATCCATCTTTGTGCAAATACATATACTATTAATATTGGTAATAATGCCAATAAATATGATGCAAAGGCTAAGTTATAGTTTGTACTAAACTGTGACTTAAATACGTATTGCACTAAAGGTAAAGTTGCCATTTCTTGTTTACTTAAAATAATCAGTGGTAACATAAAATCATTCCATGTCCATAGACAAGTTGTAATAGCCACCGTTGCATTTATAGGTTTTAATAAAGGGAATATTACACGATAAAATACCTGCCAACTAGATGCCCCATCGATTATAGCTGCTTCCTCAAGTGACATGGGAATGGATTTAATGTAACCTGTATATAAAAATATATTAAAAGGCAAACCAAATACCACATATAGGAAAATAATTCCTATGATATTGTCCATATGGAAATCACTTACCTGTTTAACAAGAGGAAGCATTATTATTGGAAATGGTACAAACATAGCGCTTAAAAAATAATAATAAATAATATTAAAAAACTTTTTATTTCTATTTCTAGCTATGGCATATGCTACCAATGAATTTGTCAATATAGTTAAAATCAACACAAAAAATGTTATTATAAAACTATTTTTAAAGGCTCTAAAAAAGTTTGTCATTTTAATTGCTTCACCAAAATTTTCAAAATGTAGTTGTTTTGGAAAAGCTAATGCCGAAGGAATCATTTGATCTGGTGATTTTATTGAAACTAAAACTGTAATATATAGTGGAACTCCAATAGTTATCAACGCAACAATTATTAATATTATAGTTAAGGGCCAATTTATCTTATTTTTATCCATTACATATTAGCCTCCCTTTTCTCAAGAACTTTAAGTTGGAATAAGGATATTGCCACAATTACAATAAAGTAAATTACAGAGTTTGCAGATTGATAAGCAAGTTTTCCATTTTGAAATCCTCCAATATAAATTATATATGATATAGATTGAGTTGCTGTTCCCGGTCCACCTTCAGTCATAGCCATAATTTGATCAAACACCATTAAGAAATTTTTCATACATAGAATCATATTTATTGTAAAAAAAGGAGCTATTAAAGGAAATGTTATATCTTTAAATTTTCTCCACGTATTAGCACCATCTATATCACAGGCTTCATATATATCAGTGTCGATAGTTTGGAGACCTGCCAGATATATTATAGTATTAAAAGCAATAGCCTGCCATGCAGCTACAAACACTATACCAAGCCAAGCAAGATTTTCATCACCCAAAATATTTTTACTCAAAGCAGCAATATGTAAATTTTGTCCAACTTGAGGAAGAATATGGGCAAATACAAAGTTAAATATGAAACCTACTATTAATACGCCTAATATATTAGGCATAAAATATATTGCCTTTAAAGTATTTTTAAATTTTATTTTTGCATTTAAGGCAACAGCTATAAAAAGACTTAATACATTTACAATAATTGTAGTAACAATGGCAAATTTAAAGGTGAAACCATATGCATTTAAAATATTACTATCCTTTACTACTCTTAGGTAATTATGCAAACCTACAATATGCCAATCTCCATATCCTCTCCAATCGGTAAAACTGTAAAATACCCCCTTTATAAGGGCCATTGTATGAAATATAAAGAATAGCAGCACTGCAGGTATTGTCATTAAATAAAATACTTTTTTATTTTTCAATTGATTCACCCTCCCTTAAGTTATTGATCATTAGCTCTGTCATATTCTATATCCATTTTCTTTAAAAATTCCATCTTATTCTTTCTAATAAATAATTCTTGTACTATAGCGGAATTATTAAACCCTGATGGATAATAATGGTCTTGAAATGTTTCAATTTGTTGATTTTTAAAGCTAGCTTGTACACTTTTAACAGTGGCATCTTGTTGAAAAACATCTTTAACAGCAGAGAAAGCAAACTGATCATTTATATATTTTTGAGCATTTTCTTTCTTAATCATATATAATATAAATTTTTTAGCTTCTTCTGGATGTTTAGACTTATTTGATATTGAAAACAACACATCAATACCTGATATTATTTTATTTTTAGATGTATCATTAGAAACTGGTAATGGAAACATATCTAAATTTATTTTAGGATTAGATTTTTTTATATCACTAATAGCCCAATTACCTTGTATATACATTACAGCTTTTCCTTGAGCAAACTTTGAATTACCATCATTATAATTTACACCTAATATATCTTCTTGACCATATTTTATTAATTCCAGTATTTTGTCCACTACCTCATCATGAGTACTTGCAAATGTTGTTTTACCATTTTTTCTATCCTTTGCAAAATCATTTGGCTGCAAATTACCAGCTAATACATTCCAAAAATTAGTAGCAACCCATAACTCTTTAAATGTAAAATAAAATGGTGTTTTACCAGCAGCTTGTATCTTCTTTGAAATATCTATTAATTCATCCCAAGTTTTTGGAATTTGTAGACCTAACTCTTCAAATAAATCCTTATTGTATAGGACACCATCAGCATTTGTAGCATATGGTATTCCATATAACTTGTTATCCTCTACAAGTTCCTTTGTCATATCAATATAAGGCTTTTGAATCTGATCTAAAAAATTTTCATTACTTAAATCAAGAAGTACCTTTGCATTAGACAAATCAGAATAACTAATATCTCCACCAAGACTTAATATATCTGGTATATCATTTTTAACAAGTCTAGTTTTTAATACGGTGCCCGCATTAGGCGGTGAACTAAAGGTAATTTTAATATTAGGATTTTCTTTTTCAAAACCATCAATCATTGATTGTAAAATATTTTGGTTTTCAGGTTTGTTTGAAAATATCTCTAGTTTAACCTTACCGCTGTCAGTTGAATTTTCTGCAGATCCACAACCAGTAAATAACGTAGACATTAATGTTAAAGCAACGGTAGTTATCAGTAATTTTTTTAATCTTTTATTCATTTTCATACCCCCTTAATTTACTAATCTATTGATTTTTAAGTAATTACAAAAGAATCTTAATTATATTTTATTAAAAATCTCATTAATTCAACTAATTGTTTACATTACCTCGCTGATCTTTTTATTTACACTAACCATTATGGAATTGAGTAATCATTTACTCTTATTTTTATTCTAAACAACATTAAATAATGTCATTTATTAACGTTATTTAATACATATTCATCCATTATTTATAAATATAAAATTCAATTTATTTTTAATATTATATGCATTCTTGATAAGCAAATACTTTTTTGAGTAATCGTTTAACCTAAAGTACAAAAAAAAGAGTAAAATAGGCATATAGTTTAGTTTAAAAATCTTTATATCTTTTTTACCGTAGATCTTTCAACAATTTTATGCATCATAATAGTACTTTCTACAGTTTCCCCTGTTTCTATAATACTCAAAAGTTTTTTTGTAGACTTCTCACCCATTTGATACAACGGCTGGGCTACAGTAGTTAAGGCTGGAATTGCCATTTCTGCAATTTGAGTATTGTCATAACCAACTATTGATATTTCATCTGGAACTTTAATTCCCTTACTATGAGCTACAGATAAAGCACCTACTGCCATTTCATCACTAGTTCCAAATACCGCTGTAAAATCCTGCCCCTCATCTAACAATTGTTCCATACACAGCTTTCCACTCTTATATGCAAAATCTCCATATTTTATTAATTTTTTATTTATTTCTAATCCATAATATGATAATGCTTCCATGTATCCATTAACCCTTGGTTCTCCTGCTATAGCATCTCCCCTACTCCCACTTATTATAGCAATTTTTTTATGTCCATTTTCTATAAGATATTGAGTTGCAGTATAAGCAGCCTGTCTATCATCTACCTTTACATAAGGCAATTGATACTTATAGGACATAGTAGAAACCAATACACAAGGTAATCTTAAATCAATAATTGTTTTATAGTATTCTTCTACTAAGGGTAAACTTGTAAGTATAATACCATCTACCTGTTTAGCTGATAAAACTTTTAAATACTCAAGAGTTCTTTTTCCATTTTCACCAGTGTTACAAATTACTACACTATAGTTATTCCTATGTGCAGTATCTTCTATTCCATTTAAAATTTCAGCAAAAAACACTGTTGAAACACTTGGTACTAAAACTCCTATGGTCTTAGTACTCTTAGTTATTAAACCTCTTGCTAAATCATTTCTTTCATATCCTATTTCTTTTATGATACTTAGAACTCTTTCTTTGGTTTCTTCTGAATATCTTCCATTATTATTTAATATTCTGGATACTGTTGCCACAGATACATTTGCTTTTTTTGCCACATGCTTTATAGTAGGTTTCATCATTTACTCCTTTCAAGGTAGGTAAACGTTTAATCTATATTTATAATTTATCACAATTTTTAAACTTTGTCTAGATGTCTTACATCTTTTAGAATTTATTCTTAATTTATTCCAAATACTTATATAGGAAATTCAAATAACATTAAATCATTAGGATAGAAAAAGTTAAACTGTTACTGGTTTCTTTTAGCTTCTACATAAAAACTTAATAACCACATTAAAAATATATTAATGTGGTCATCTTTTCATTATATCTACTCTACAACCTTATTACAATTTCTTCAGCCTTTTTAATGGTAAATTCAACAGTTCCTTCAGCTATTTTAAATTCAACTGACCTTTCATCCTCTAAAATCTCAGAAGGCTGAACATTATTTACTTTAAACTTAAATGCTTCGTAAGGTTTATTGAATCCATTATGAAGCTCCTTATTCTTAATAACAATAGCTTGCCCTTCATCTCCAAGAGTTTCAATTGAAAATTCATAAAGATTATAAGCTCCTTTTTTATACTCAAAGCTTTCTCCATCATCCTGATAATGTACATATATGCTTTCTTCATTTGCCTTTGGAGGATAGATATCTAAAGTTAACTCTTTAATTTCCTTTTCACCTATATAGCTTTGCACAGGATAATTAGGAATGATTGTTCCTTCTTTTACGTATATAGGACATATATCTAGTGGCGCTTCTTTGACAATATACTGTCCACCTTCATAAACTTCTTTTGTCCAGTAGTCCACCCAGTTATCTCCCTTAGGTAAATATACCATTCTACGCGTTTTTCCTTGATCTACAATTGGAGCCACTAGAATATTTTCACCGCATAAGAATTGGTCATTTAACTCATATGTGTTTTCATCTTCCTGATAATGAGTTATTAATGGTCTTATCATTGGAAGTCCAGTGTTTTCTCCCTTCCACATAATATCGTATAAGTAAGGAATCAATTTATATCTAAGTTTAATATATTTTCTATTTATACTTTCTGTTTCTTCATCAAAGGCCCATGGTTCCTGATCTCTTGTAAAAATAGCAGAATGATTTCTAAATAGCGGCGTAAAGCATCCTACTTGCACCCATCTTGACAAAAGTTCCGCAGTACAATCAAATCCAAAACCACCTACGTCAGTACCACAAAAGGATATTCCACTTAACCCTAAATTCATAAGCATTGGAAGAGACATACGCAAATGCTCCCATAAACTTTGATTATCCCCTGTCCAAACAGTGGAATACTTCTGTGTTCCTGCATAACATGCTCTAGTTATTACAAAAGGTCTTTTATTGGTATGCTTTTTAATACCTTGGTATGTTGCCTTTGACATATAATGTCCATAAACATTATGTATTTCTTTATGTTCTGCTATAATACCATCATTATTAAACATAACGTCATCTGGAAGAGGACCATTAAAGCTGGCTGGTTCATTCATATCATTCCATATACCTGCTACCCCATAATCCATCATAATTTTTTGATTTTCAGCCCACCATTGTCGCACAGGTTCATTAGAAAAATCAGGATAAAGTGAATCTCCAGGCCATACTTTATTTACATATGGCACTCCATCTTTATCTGTTGCAAAATAATTATTTTCTATGCCTTTATCATATATGTCATAACCTTTATCCTTCTTTACACCTGGGTCTATAATAGTTACTAGCTTAAAGCCTTTGGATTTTAACTCACTTAAAGTTTCTTTAGGATTCAGAAATTTATCTTTATCCCAAGTAAATACTCTGTAACCATCCATATAATCAATATCTAAGTACAATACATCACAAGGAATATCTTTCTTTCTAAAATTTTCTGCTATTTCCCACAATCTTTCCTCTGGTACATATGACCATCTGCACTGTTGATATCCAAGAGTCCAAAGCTGAGGTAGTGGTGTTTTACCTGTTAAGTAAGTATAACCTGAAAGTACATCTTTAATAGATGGACCATATATAAAATAGTAATCTAAATTTCCATCCACAGCTCCAAAATAATAGTACTCACTATTTTCTTTTCCCATATCAAAATGAGATTCAAAAGTATTATCAAAGAAAATACCAAAAGCTTGTTTTTCTTTTAAAGCAACAAAGAAAGGAATGGATTTATATAAAGCTTCAAAACTTTCTACATGCGGACTTGGATCGTCTGTATTCCACATTTTATAATGATATCCTTTTTTATTTAAATGACCTGTTTTATCACCTAATCCATAGAAGAATATATCCTTTTCCATCTTTTTCACTACTTGAATTTTGCATTTATTAAGTTCTGCTTGGATTTTATGTCCTTCCTCTGCAGCTACTTCCCATCCATCCTCACAACCTCTTCGTACAAAAGGTTCTCTCTCTTTTCTATAATCTTTACAAAGCACATTCCCATTTGAGTCATAAATATCCACCTTAAACTCATCAAAAATATTTACTATTAACTTATCCGTAGTAAGAATAATTTTTTCATCTTCCATTTTTACTTCAAAACTGCATTTTTCAATTTTTAAGTTTTCCACAGCTTTAGATAAGCGCTGCTCTCTTTTTATTGGAGCAAAGAAGTTAATAATAGAAGATGTAATTACTTCCATTATTACTTTTTTGTTTTCAAACTCAATAATTATTTTATTTGCTTCTTGTATATAATTTTTAACTCTACCAAACATTTTATCACCCCATATAATTATTTTTATTAGCCTTGTGAATAATTCACAGGCCTTCATTTTACTAGCACCATAGGGCTAAATTTTTTAATCACTCAAATATATGTAATAGAATTTTTTCGGAATTAATCTACTCTTTTTTAACTTTTATACAACTTTTTCTGCCTTCTATTCATTAATATTACAAATAATTTTATATCATTGTAGCAATATTTTCTTGTCAATAATTGCTTAGTTGTTCTCAAATATTGCTATCCATATATTCGTGGCAAGTATACTTCTACTTCTATAAGTGGAGGAGGAATTGCCATTTGCCCATGACTCGGGGTTTTCTGAAGTTAGTATTGTATTTTCTTTAATTGATTTTAAGATTTCAGAAATTGAATTTATTGTGATGTTTTAATTTTTTATTAAAATTACTTGCTACGAAACACCTGTTATATTATAGTCTTTCGTAGCTTAATTGAATTTTATGATATAATCATTTCTTATTTTATACTTCCTGCTGCTACAGATTTAATAATGTGTTTTTGAGCAAGGAAATAGAATATTATTACTGGTATTATATTTAAGACAAGTCCTGCTAAAGCCAAATTCCATTGTTTTGTATACTCACCAAAGAAGAAGAAAGTTTTTAATGGTATTGTAAGAGTATCTGGTTTATTTATAACTAGTGAAGGTAGCAAATAGTCATTCCAAATGGCTACTGTATTAAGTATAGATACAGTAATAGTAATTGGCTTTAGTAGTGGAAATATAATAAGCCAAAAAGTTTGAAACTTATTACATCCATCTAGCATAGCAGCTTCATCTAATTCCAATGGAATACTTTTTAAAAATCCATGGTATAAAAATATGGATAAAGACCCCATGAAACCAAGATACATAAATATTATTCCGCCCATATTTAGTAAATTTAATTTTCCCATTACTCTTATAAGCGGAAGCATTACAGCTTGAAAAGGAATAATCATAGATGCCACAAATAGCATAAATATAAAAGTACTAGTCTTAGTTTTTGTTCTTTGGAGCATCCAAGCAGCCATAGATGTAAATATAATTATAACACCAACACTTACAACAGTTATAAATAATGAGTGACTTAAAGATCTTATAAAATCTAGTCTATCAAAAGCTTCCTTATAGTTATCAAGAATTGCTTTGATTGGTAAAGCTAATGTGCTTGAAAACAGCTCTTTTTTTGTTTTAAAGGAATTTACTATAATTATATAGAATGGTGATAAAAATAATATTCCTAATAAACAACTAAATAAAATTCCAATTCCTTTTCCTACATTTATTTTTTTGTCGTATTTCATTATGCTTCCACCTCACCTTTCTTAGAAATGTATACTTGTGTTAGTGAAACTACTCCAATTAATAAAAAGAAAATTACTGCTTTTGCCTGGGCTACTCCCATTAAATTAAATTGAAATGCAGTATTATATATATTCATAGCTAACATTTCAGTTGCTTTAGCTGGACCTCCTGCTGTTAAAGATAAGTTTTGATCATAGAGTTTAAATGAGTTTGATAATGTTAAAAATATACTAACTGTAAACGCAGGTCTTACTAATGGTATGATAATACTTTTCATTCTTTGCCATGTATTAGCACCATCAATTTGAGCTGCTTCTAATAATTCAGGTGGAATATTTTGAAGTGAAGAAATATATATAACCATTAAGTATCCTGCCATCTGCCAAGACATTAATATAACAAGGCCATACAGTCCAGTTTGTCCATCAGATAACCATCCCGAAAGCGACTTTATTCCTGTAAGAGTACCTATGCTGGAGAAAACTTGAATAAATATAAACTGCCATATAAAACCTAAAATAAGTCCTCCAATTAAATTTGGCATAAAGAATATGGTTCTTAAAATATTGGCAATTTTTGACTCTTTTGTTACTACTAGTGCTAGTCCAAATCCTATTAAGTTTAATAGTATAATAGATAAAATTGTAAATTTTAGTGTAAATAAAAAGGAGTTAACAAAGGTTTTATCCTTAAACGCTGAAATATAATTATGTAAACCTACCCAATTAAGCTTATTAGTATTAATACCGTTCCAGTCTGTGAAAGAATAATATACTCCAAATATTAATGGTATAATTTGAATCATTATATAAGCAACAAGTATGGGACCTACAAAAGCCCAAAATGTTAGATTTTTCTTTTTCATTTATCTTACCCCCTATTTATAATTTTACTATTTTTAACAAAATCCTGGATTAGTTATTAAGCTTATCCAGGATCGGTTATTTTTTTATAAATAATCTAAAGTTTATTCAAAATTTATAATAATTATTTTCTTGAATCAGCCCAAGTATTTTTAGCATTCTCAACTAATTTATCCCAAGTTATTTCTCCATTAATATATTTTTGTATATCAGTACCTAATTTATTTTGTCCCCAGCCAGTTGGGTATCCCATAAACACCCATGAAATTGTATTCTTATCCTTTGAATATTTTACCATATCTTTTGCTAATGGATCACTAGGTTGTAAGTTTGATGCATCATAACCTTTTAGAGCAGGTATAAATTTAAAGTCATTTACAATAGCATCTTTACCTTTATCAGAAGTATATAACCAATTTAAAAAATCCTTAGCTGCTTTTTTAGTATCTGAATCTTTAGAACTGTTAACAGCCCAGTACATAGGAACTCCTACAGGAATTGCACCTTCTTTAACTCCATCTATTGGCATAGGTAATATTCCTATATTTTCAGCCAAAGTTTTATCTACACCTGCAACTGATCCATAAATCCAATTACCTTGTTGAATTATTGCAACTTTACCTAATGAGAATTTTTGTTCAACTGAAGCTGAATAATCTACGCTGTTTATGGATTTATTTGTTCCATCTGGCTTAAATCCGTATTGTATTTGTATATCTAAAAGCTTTTTAAGTCCATCAGCATATTTAAAATCAATATTTTTAGCTTTAAAAGCAGATACTCCATCTTTTAGTTCAGCTGCTAAAGCAACATTTGAAAGATGTAATCCAGTTATCCATGTTTCTTTTCCTGGTAATGCAAATACTGATTCAAGTCCTAAGTCTTTTTTCTTAGCATCTAAAGTTTCAACTGCTTTCTGTAAATCAGCAAAAGTTTTTATTGAAGCTGCATCAATACCAGCCTTTTTGAATATATCCTTATTGTATATAAATCCATATCCTTCTAAGTCAAATGGCATACCTACTACTTTTCCATCCAGCTTAGCCGCATCTAATACTCCGTCGTATGCCTTAGATATCCAAGGTTCAGATGATAAATCTTCAAGTTTATCTTTCCAGTCAAGTGCATCTTGTGGTCCCCCAATATTATATATAGCTGGTTCTTGTCCTGACGCAAATTTTGATTTTAATGCTGCACCATAATCTTGTCCACCACCAACACTTTGAACATTAATAGTGACATTTTTATGTTCATCCATATAAGCTTTTGAAGCTTTTTCAAGTGCATCTTTAGCTTCAACTTTAAATTGGAAAACGTCTACAGTAACCTTTTTACCTGAATCACTAGAATCTTGTTTTGCTCCACATCCTACTAATAATGTAGAAACTGTCATTGCTGAAATTAGTGCTATAGTAAGTCCTTTTTTAAACTTTAACATATCTTTTCCCCCTCTTAAAATATTATTATATTTTAATTAAATGACAAATCAGTTTTTATTTTGTCAATAATTAATAACTAGAATCATAAACTTACAAGAAGTAATTCTATTCACTTTAATGCAACCGGTTGAATTGATTGCTAAAAAAAAGCCGAAACGTTTCCACAAGCTATGTGTTAATTATACAACTTGAAAATAAATATTTCAAGTAATAAATCCACTTTTTATTCTTATCACACCCAAGATATACCTAATGCTTTAAAGTTTCTATCTTATTTTTTTTAAAATTTTCCATCTTTATACCTTTGTATAATTAGTTGCTTTGGAAATTCCATAAGTATTGATTTATCTAACCTTTTGGCCGTTAGGCTTTTATATTTTTCAATAGGTATCTGATCCTATAATAACAAAGACTATACTTTTTTGTATAGTCTTTGTATGAAATAGTTATAATATGTTATTAATAAACAGTAAATTCAGGTAATTGTATATTAGTTCCATTTACATTCAATTCACCTTGGTAGCTTCCTCTATCTAAAGTAGTTTGGAATTTACAAATTCCATTTTCTAAAATAGATTGATCTATATATTTGTAATTGCTAGTACCTTTTGAATATACTTTTACAGTAACATCACTATTTTGTAAGCTGTTATCTGTATAAGTTATTATTACATATGTTCCTTTAACCTCAACTAGAGGATTAGTACCAAACTTATTAGTTGAACTTCCTGAAGAACTACCTCCGCTGATGCTACCTCCACCACTGCTTCCATTAGTAGTCTTTGAAGGCTGCTGTGAGTTTTGTTTATCACCTATATAGTCTTTAACTGTCTCTTGAAGAGAATCTGGCAATACGGAACTTCCTCCAACTATAATAGCAGCAGTATTACTCTTAACATTTTGTTTAAGATAATCCCCTGTTACTTGAGGCATTGTACTGTAAGTTAATATCATTGGTGCTCCTTTTTGAGCTGCTAGGGCCGCCCCTGAAAGTGCATCTGCAAACTCTTTACCTGTAGGTCCTTCTCCTAAGGCTACAAACACATTATCAAAATTAATATCCTTTATAAATTGTTTTAGAACACTGATATTAGTTTCATATCTGTTACTTCCCCCAAGTCTAGTGGATGGATTAGCTTCTATCTTATTTAATTTATCCTCTACATTGTTACTTATAACTCCCTGAAGTCCAACTATATATGAGTTAGATATCTTTTTCCCTGAAATATATTTTTCCACACTATCAGGTAAGGCATCTTTGTCTGTCAATAGTATTGGTATTCCCTTAATTGCTGCTATAGAAGAGACAGATAATGCATCTGCATAGTTATATCCATAGGTTATAAAAGCTGAATCTACAGCCCCAAGCTCCTCGGCAACCTTAGCAGAAGTTTCAAATCTATCTTTTCCATATATTCTCCTTACATCAGGCTTATTACTTAAAGAGTTTGAAATAGTACTTAATGCCTGTGGCGAAACTACTGTGTCACCACCAACTATTATTACATGTTTACTCTTTAATCTTTCAAGTTCTTGTTTAGTAGCCTGTGATAAATTACCACTCTCTGTCAAAAGTACAGGTGCATTATACTTTTTAGCTAATGGTACTGAGCACAATGCATCCGCAAACTCTTCACCATTAGCAATGATGGCATAGTCTGAACCATCCTTCCATCCAGCTTTTGAAACATTAGCCGCTGTTTCATATCTATTCATTCCACTTAATCTTTCACTTTCAGGCGCTATGCTTTCATTTGCCGATACTATACTGTTCCCACCTACAATAGCTAAAAAGGCACATAATGCAGCTAATTTTTTTATTTTCATATTTCTTATCTCACTCCTTTATATATTAATCACTAAATCCAATTTTATTTAACTGGTATAGTACCTACTTGTGTTAGTGGCTTCATAGTATCTAAACTATCCCAAATGAAATATTTCACTGTATAGTTTCCATTAGAAGGTATATCGAATAATACCTGAAGCTGAACATCTTTTTTGGAATCAATAGCTTGTTGTGATGCTCCATAGTTTACCATATGATTATTGGTATCGAACAATCCTACGATTAGCGCAACGCTCTTGGCTTCTGAAGTAGTATTAGTAAGTTTTACTGTTACTTTTGCATCTTGTCCTAATGTGAAATGATCTACAGCATTTACATTTTCTATAGTAAAATCTGAAGTAGCTGGTACACCTGGATTATCAGTTTTATCTGGAACTACATATGAAGAATCATACGCATCTTTAAGCTTATTCATATTTACAGTTGAAGCTTTATAGTTAGTTAAAAGTACTGCTCCTAATTTTTCTGGAACGTTTAATGTCACTTTTCCACCTGAAACTGTATATTCTTTTCCGCTTATAGCATCTGTAAGTTCTGTACCATCTGCTACAGCACCATTAACATTTACCTCTAAGCTACTTATAGCACTTCCTCTATTTATAACAACCACAGCATGATCTTTAGTGTTATTTCTTGTAAATGCCATAATATCGCCTTTATTATTTGCTTCGCTAACAGAAACAGATTGGATATCTCCAGTTCTTAAAACTTCATTATTATCTCTTAGATTAGCCATTTCTGAGTACCACTCAACTATGTCCTTGTCTCCCTTACCCCAAGTCATTGCTCTTCTGTTGTCTGGATCTTTTGCTCCTACCATTCCAATTTCGTCACCATAGTATATACAAGGGGCTCCTGGATATGTCATTTGGAATAATGGTACAAGTTTTAATAATTTTTTAGCATTATCTGTAGATGGTTTAGCTAAAATGCCATCACTTGAATCCTTTATTACTCCATCTAAATGAGATAGAACTCTTTCTGTATCATGTGAGTCTACAAGATTAAGCATAGCGTCAAAAGCTTCCTTTGGATATTGCTCTCTCATAGCTTCTAGTGCATTAAATGAGTTATCTGCAGTGCTGCTTCCTGAAATATAATCTAAAACAGCACCTCTGAACCTGTAGTTCATTACTGAATCATACATATCTCCTAAGATATATTTTGATGCATCTGTCCAAATTTCTCCTATTATTACATTGTCTCCTTCGCTTTTTACTGCATCTCTAAAGTGTCTCCAGGTTTCATCTGAAACTTCATTAGCTACGTCAAGTCTCCAACCATTTGATCCTTTTTCTAACCACAATCTTGAGTTCGCATCTTTTCCGTCAATTATTTCATCATCCCAAGTTTTAACATTGTATTCTGAACCATTTAGAGCTTGGATTACAGGCATAGAGTCGTATCCATACCAGCCTTCATAATCATAATGTTGTGTTACTGCATTACCATCCTTATCTTTATCAATCTTATTATTTTTTACAATAAACCAATCTTTATAATGTAGATCTGTAATGCCTTGTGCTGCTAAATCGCTAGTTACTTTCTTTTCAGCATCTGCTTGTGACATACCTGAATTAGCATTCATAGCATCATAAACTTTTGACCAATATTGGTATCCACCTATTGGTTTACCTGCCTGAACATACTTTCCATATCTATCAAAGTATATAGAGTCGTCTGATACATGGTTAAACACACCATCTAGTATTACATGCATTCCTCTTTTCTTAGCTTCTGTAGTTAAGCTTACAAAGTTATCCATGTTTCCTAAAAGTGGATCTACAGTTTTATAATCTGTAGTATCATATCTATGATTTGATATAGATTGAGATATTGGATTTAGATACAGTACGTTTACACCTAATGTTTGTAGATAATCTAATTTATCTTGTATTCCTTTTAAATCTCCATCGTACATTTCATTGCACCATATATTGTACTTATATTCATCACCTACAGTTCCACCAGCAGTTAAATAATTAGGGTCTATAACAGGTGTACCATCAGCATTGTATTCTATTTGTCCATTTGCATCCTTTTTGTACTCTAAGCTCGGGTTTTCAGGTATAGCATACCAATTGTTATAGAATTCATAAGGAGCTATTCCTCTTGATGTTAATTGAGCTTTATCATTGGATGGATCCCCATTAAAGAACCTATCTGGGAATATTTGATAAATAACTGCATTTTTCATCCAATCTGGAGTCTTAAAGTCAGCTTTATATACATTTAAGTCATAAGTTTTAACTGCTCCAAGAGCACCAGCTAATCCAGATCCAAAGTATCCGTCGTCATCTCCATAAGACTTTACATCTGAACCATTGGATACTACAAAGTAATATTTATATAAACCTATTGTATCTGGAGTATACTTCACTGTCCATTTGTCATGAGCATCATCAAAAGCTCCATTTTTGTCCATAGGTAAGGTTTTCTTTGTACCATCATTTCCTGTAATTACAAGTTTAGCTGATGTAATATCATCTTTGGCAGCTTTTAAGTTAAAGGTAATTTCAGTGCCTTGTGGTGCAGCACCAAAAGGTGATTTGTACTCATTATCTCTTGAATTAAAGTAAAGTTCATTTAAATTTATGAATTTATTAGATGCATCGTTATATACTGTATCTGACTGAGGATCATAACTTATAGTTATTGTTTTACTATCTTCTGTTATATTCAAATCACCTACAGATAGCTTTTCATCTCCTACTGTAACAACTAAGTCACTATAATTTCCTTTATTTAAGGCTACTTTTGCGCTGTATATACCTGACAGAGTTTCATCTTTCATTACTATTTCATTGATGCCTGTCCCAGAAAGCTTAACATCTAGCACTTTGTATGATGCAGAGTCTAAAACATTGTGACTATCATCATTGTACCAGAAAGTTACATCTTGTGTAGTACCTACAACTAGAGGAATATTAGCTCCCCCTGATACTCCACCTTTTCCATAGTTTTCTGTCCAACTACCCATAGCTATTTTATATTCATAGCCGCCTGCTGGTACAGCTTTTAATGTAAAAGTGTAGTTTCCATTTCCACTGTAAGTAAATGTAGTTTTATCTGAACCTGGAGTCCAGCTAGCTTCTCCTGCAGCAGCTTGTATGGAACCTGCTAGTACTACTTTTCTACCTGTATATTTTGGAAAATCAAAAGTTGAGTTTCCTTCTCCATCTTTCTTGTCATTGGATGGATCTGTAACATAGCTACCATCTACTAAAAATTTATATGTCAAAGTTTGCGCATCGTCTCCTATTCTCTTCGTAATAGACCATATTCCATTCTTATCCTTAGTCATAAGTATCTTATTAGTTTCACCATTTGTCATACTACCAACTAAATAAACTGACTTAGCATCTGCATTTTTATAAGAAAAAGTTACAGTACCATTAGCATTTATAACTGGACTTGCTATTGTTTTTTCAACTACCTGGAAACCAAGGATCTCATCTATTTTATCCTTGTTATTTATAGAATCATAAATAGCTCTTCCTTTAGCATCAGCTATAAATACTACATATTTTCCACCTGCAGGCACTGTTAATGTTGTGTTACTATCAGTAGGTAATCCTTTACTATCCCAGGAATAGTTTTCAACAGCTTTATATTCGTAGCTTCCTTCTTTTAAAAACGCTGAATATATAAATTTACCATCTACTGTTAGAGGACTAAATTCGTATCCTTTAGCTGTTTGATCCCAATTAAGCTTATCATCACCTCTTACAGTTCCTATAACAGATACAGTTTCTGCAATAGTAGGATTAGCAATAGAATCTGTCAAAGCACCTTGTAGAACGTTTGCATTAAAAGTAACTTGTCCATCTTTATCTAATGTAAGTTTAGTATTGCCACCATTTCCATCTCCGATTTCTCCATTGTTCCAATCATGGTTGAAAGCAACCTTGTAGTCTAGGCTTCCTGCCTTTAAGTTAAAACTTTTTTGATAGAAACCACCACCAATGTAGTCCATATCAAAATTGCTATCTGAAGGAGTCCAATCCTTGCCACCTTCTGCAACTGCAGCTAATGATCCAACTAATGTAGCAGATTGTTTGAATTGAGCTGCATCATTTATTGAATCATAAACCTTCTCATTCTTTAAATCAAATCTGAAAGTTACTTTTCTCGGTGCAGCTACAGAAATAGATTTATTTCCATCTTTTCCATTAGGATCACCATAGGCCTTATCCCAGGTTCCATTTAAAACAACCTTGTAATTATAATCTCCTGTAGTCTTAAAATCTACAGTTAACTCATAAATACCATTTAAGTATTCTTTCATTATTGTAGCTTTATTTGTAGGTTGCCAATCATCACCTAAATCATTGGATTTGATAAAATCGCCTACTAAGGTAACCATTGTGTCTGATGTAGGACCATTGTCAGCTTTAACTTTTGTGTTGAGCGCAGGTATTAAACTTATTATGAATACAAAAATCACCACTAAGCTTAATCCCTTATAGTACTTTTTCATACAATATCCTCCTTAAAATGTTTTTGTTTAGCAATCGATTGCATAGATAATATATTCTATATTATTTAAATTTTACCTTCTAGATTTTTTGATTTTTTTTAAAGTTTAGAAACTTTTTATTAACTTAATAGTTTTGCTTTCCCGTTTATTAAATTTCTATAATATTGTAATATGGAATCTGGGTCTTGTATTTGGTTTTTAACATTTAATTGTGTTACGTCATAATTCTTACAAAGGCCATGCTCTCCCATTTCTTTGTTTTCCATCTCCAAAGCATAAGTATTCCTCTGATCCACTCATCACATGCAAAGGCTACCCACATCCCTACAAGTCCAAAGCCTAGCTGAATTCCCAAAACATAAGATAATGTTACACTTATTCCCCACATAGATAGCACTCCCATATAAACTGGAAACTTAACATCTCCAGCTGCTCTCAATGAATTTATAACTACAAGGTTAAAACAACGTCCTGGTTCAAGGAAAGCATCTGTAATAAGTACCATGCTACCTACTGCTAAAATAGATGAATTTTTTGTAAATAAGGACAATACTTGAATTCTAAAAACTGCAAATATAAGTCCCATACTAAAGGAAATAATTATAGCAAGTTTTAAGCTTTTAAGACAGGTTTTGTAGGCCTTCTCCTTTTCATCTGCTCCCACTAAATGCCCAATTAGTATTTCCGTCCCCTGTCCTATAGCTACAGAGAAGAGAAAAGCAAACATTACTATGTTTTGTACATAGGCCTTAGTGCTAAGAGCTTCATTTCCAAGAAAATTAATAAAATACGTAATTACAAGCTGTGAAATATTATAGGAAAGCTGTTCTCCTGCAGTTGGAATACCTATTTTTAAAAGATCTGTTAAAACCTTTTTGGGGAAGGATTTTATATGTTTAATACTAATTCCTCTTTCCACATTTCTAAATACCACATAAAGCATTACTATAAGACCTAAGATTTTACTAATGTTAGTAGAAATAGCAACTCCACTAACTCCTAATACAGGCAGTCCAAATGCCCCAAATATAAAAATATAATCAAGGATTACATGAATAATATTCATTATTAAGGTTACAAACATGGATATCTTAGTAAAACCATGGCTCCTAACTATAGCGGTACAAGTCATAAGTATTGACTGAAAAAATAAAAATCCACCTACAATTTGAAGATACTCCATCCCATATTTCATAAGTTCTGAACGTATGCCCATAGCACTTAAAATCCCATGAGCTGCAAAAAACATTATTAAGCTGAGAACAATCCCAAATAAAAAATTTATAATTAATGATACAGTTGCAACCTTTGAAGCTTCTTCTTTGTTTCCTGCCCCAAGATTTTGAGCTATTAGTATAGAAGTTCCTGTGGATAGAATACCAAACATTATATTCATCATTCCAATAAGCTGATTAGAAACTCCAACAGCAGCTACAGCATTATCAGAGTATCTGCTTAACATCAAGGTATCAACACTACCAAGAAGCATAAAAAGTAAAATTTCAATAAATATTGGCCAGGTCAACTTAAATACCGTCATCTTCCTTACAGAATTACCACTATATATCTTAATAACTATCACTCCTTTTGCTATTCTCAAGGCAGAAAAACTAATGAATCAAACATGCATAAAATTTAAATTACTGTCTTCTCTATGATTAATATACTTAAAAATAAAGCCTTCCTGTAGTAAACCATAAAAAGGAAGGCCAAAATTTATTATAATTTTATAATCATTCCTGATTTTTCAGGAATATCTATTGTAATCTTACCTTTTACTGGAGTGTATGTTTTATTGCTTATTAAATCTATGGCAGTCCTACTTACTTTTATCTCCATAGATTGAGATTTATCTCCATTATTAATATAGCCTTCTATAACCTCTCCATTTAACTCTCTCCTAAAACCGTAAATATTTGTTAACTCATCTGCAAGTACTGTAGTAAAATCACCATGAGTAAAGACTTTATTTTCTTTTCTTATTGAAATTAATTTCTTGTAGTATTCTTTTAAAGATTTATTTTGTTTTTCTTCATTCCAAATCATTCCTTTGCGGCAATCAGGATCAGCTGCTCCAGTCATACCTATTTCATCTCCGTAATAGATCATAGGCATACCAGTAAAAGTAAGCTGGATAAAAGCCGCTAATTTCAATTTTTCAACATCTTCTCCTACAATATGTAAGAAACGAGGAGTATCATGACTACCAATTAGATTCCATAATACATTATAGGCTGGAAGCTTATATAAGCCTCTTATAAACTCTAATCTCTCACCCAATTCTTTAGAACTGATTTTATTAAATACAACAAAGTCTTTTACTGCACTAGTAAATACATAGTTCATTACTGAGTCAAATTCATCTCCTTGAAGCCAAGAACTAGAGTCATACCATACTTCTCCTACTATTAAAGCATCAGGCTTGGCTGCTTTTACTGCCTGACGAAATTCTCTCCAGAAGTGATGATCTATTTCATCAGCTACATCTAATCGCCAACCATCAATATCTGCTTCCTTAATCCAATAAGTGGCAACATCTATAAGGTATTTCTTTGTTGCTTCATTTTTAGTCATTAATTTTGGCATATACCCTTCATAAGCAAAAGTGCTATAATCAGGATCAGCTTTCATTTCTACTGGAAATTTTCTAATATCAAACCAATCTTTATACTCTGATTTTTCTCCTTTCTCTCTTACATCCATAAAAGGCAAAAATTCTGTACCTGAGTGATTGAATACCGCATCCAATATTACTCTTATGTTTCTTCTATGGGCCTTTTTTACAAGTTCCTTTAGAGTTTCTAAGGTACCAAACTGAGGATCTATTTCAAAGTAATCATATGTATTGTACTTATGATTAGATCCTGCTTTAAAAATTGGAGTCATATAAATAACGTTTACCCCTAAATCCTCAATATAATCCAACTTATCAATTATGCCCTGTAAATCTCCTCCAAGCATAATTTCACCATCGACCTTTGAGTACCATGGTTTAACATTTTCAGGATCATTGGACTTATCTCCATTATGGTACCTTTCTGGAAATATTTCATATATAATAGATTCCTTCGCCCATTCAGGAACAATAAAAAGATCCTTTTCCGCCATTACTGGAAAATGAAATAATTCTGATCCATCATCAGGTTGTTCTGTTGAAAACAGATAATTTCCATAATATAAGACTTCCTGATCATCCATTAGTTCAAAGAAATAATTTACACTGATAAAATCATGTTGTATTGCTGCTTCATAGTAGTCAAACAAACTGTCTGAGGCTACCTTTTTCATTTTAGTAGTAAAGGTTTCTTTATTCCTGGAATATTTATATTTATCTAAATATATTAAATTTATCTTTTTTATATCATCTTTTTTTGTTCTTATTTTAATAAGTAAATCCTCCTTTGATAGAGCATAAGCATAGTCTGAATAAACTTTGTGATAAATAGCTTCTTTTAACATAAAATCATCCCTTCTTCATTGCGTTCCTTGTTTCTATTATGCATTTTTAAAAACCTTGCTTAATTCTAATCAATAGTTATAGTTTCTTTCCCTTAATCTCTTGATTTTATATTTGCAGCAAATTTTTCTTTTTCGGAAAGTACTGTTTCATATAAAACCCTCTTTATTAAATTAAGCAACCGGTTGCTTAACAACGCTAAAAAATTAATTATATTGTATCACAAAAATCTTCTTTGTTAATACCTTTGAACATATTTTGTAATACTATACAAAATTTTTGTATTTTGTTCTTTAATGTTATTGATAAGTCATAGTTACAATAGTCTTATACTATTTTCTATGATATAATGTCACTTATATGTATGCAAAAAGCGAGGATGAGGTTAATGAATGTTACAATTCATGATATAGCAAAAATAGCAAAGGTATCAGCATCAACTGTTTCAAGAGTAATAAATGATAATCCTTCTATATCTGAAGAAACCAAAAAAAGAATCCGTGCTATTATGAAGGAATTAAATTATACTCCGAATTCCATAGGAAAACAATTAGCAAAGCAAAGTAGTTTTACCGTAGGATTTTTAATTAATACTGAAAGCAATGATGTTGTTTTAGATCCTTTTTTTTATGATATTATAAACGGTTCCCAAAGTATCATATTACCTAAAAACTTTGATATTACTATCTGCGATATTACTTATTTGAAGCCAGATGAGAACATCTTAAGCAAATTTGTTTATAGTAAGAAAGCAGATGGCCTTATTATTCATGTTTCAATTATAAATAAAAAAATAATTGAACAGTTAAATGAGCTGAACTACCCATATGTTATCATTGGAAAACCTAAAGAAAATGCTAGTATTAGTTGGGTTGATGCTGACAATATCACTGCAGGAGAAATAGCAACAAAGCATTTAATTGAACAAGGATATAGGAAGATAGCATTTATAGGAGGAACGAAGAATGAACCTATATCTTCTAATCGAATTAAAGGATATAAAAATATACTTTCTCAATTAAATGTAAAACAAGATACTAAATACATAAAAGAAACCGTGGGAATTAAGATTGATGGATATGCTGACATGATGTCACTTTTAAATCTGGATAATCCCCCTGATTCAGTAATATGTATAAATAATTATGCTGCTTTTGGTGCATTAGAAGCGCTAAATCAAAAAGGGCTTAATATTCCTAAAGACATTGGTATTGTAACCTTTGATGACTTTCCACTTGCACCATATACAACACCTCAACTTACAGCGCTTCGCATCGATACTTTTGAACTTGGTAAGCTTGCCGGTGAAATTTTAATGAAAAAAATAGAAGATTCGAGAGTGAAATCTGAAATTAAAATTGTTCTTCCACAGCTTATTATACGGGAATCCAGCCTTAAAAATAAAAGTCAGTAAATGTTTTACTGACTTTTATTAAATTTATGGGTTAAATATATTAATATTTAATAATTACTGGTGATGTTGCAAGTCTCATTTCTCCATTTTTAACTTCTATAACTTTTCCATATATAAGATTTGTATAATTTCCATCTTCAATGTCTAAATTATATTGTCCAATTTTTTTCATTGATGTGATTTCTGACATAGACTGAATACATCATTTTATTTCTTAATTCTATTTTAGTATCTTTAGTCACATTTATTCTCCCTAAATAAAAGATTAAAATTATTTACATGATCAATGCGTTTTCATAAAATATTTTTATATGCTGATAATTAGTCTTTCAATTTAAATTAAAGATCACCAACATAATATTTGCTGGTGATCTTTAATTTATTTGTTTGAAGTAATCTTACTTAGTACTTAAGGAACTATTTATGCAGAAATTTCACTGAATCCAACCATTGTATAATCTTTACCATTAACAGATAAAGTTATATTTTTTTCACTTTCGTTAGTAATAACAACTTTATCCTTTTTAATATTTACTTTAAGTAATGCCCCTCTGAACATAACCTTAAAGGAGAATGATTCCCAGTTCTCTGGTATAAACGGATTTAAAGTAAGTTTTCCGTCTTTTACTCTCATACCACCAAAACCTTCAACTATGGACATCCAAGTTCCAGCCATACTAGTGATATGACATCCGTCTTCTGTATCATTATTGTAGTTATCTAAATCCAATCTTGCAGTTCTAAGATACATTTCATAAGCCTTTTCTTGTTCTCCTAATTTTGCTGCAAGAATAGAGTGTACGCATGGAGATAAGGATGACTCATGTACTGTTCTTGGCTCATAAAATTCAAAGTTTCTTCTTATTGTTTCTAAATCGTATCTATCCTGTAAGAAATATAATCCTTGTAATACATCTGCTTGTTTTATAAAGCATGATCTAAGAATTCTATCCCAAGACCAATTTTGATTTAGTGGTAAATGTTTAGGATCTAAATCTTTTACAAGAATTTGCTCTTTGTCCATATAACCATCCTGTTGTAGGAATATGCCTAGTTCTTCGTCTACTGGATAGTACATATTTTCAATGATATGGTTCCACTTAGTAACTTCTTCTTCTTTTAAACCTAACTTATTTACTAATTCTGCATATCTTTCTGCTTCATTATTTTTTAAGTAATCAATTACTTCTAAAGTATATTCCAATGTCCAAACAGCAATTCTGCTTGTATACCAGTTATTATTTACATTATTTTCATATTCATTAGGACCAGTAACCCCTAACATTACGTATTTTCCTTTATTTGAAGCAAAGTTAACTCTTTCTTCCCAAAATCTTGAAATCTCTACTAATACATCTAATCCATACTCTCCTAGATAAGCTTTATCTCCAGTATAGTTAACATAATTATATATAGCATATGCTATAGCACCATTTCTGTGGATTTCTTCAAAAGTAATTTCCCATTCGTTATGGCACTCTTCTCCGTTCATGGTAACCATTGGATATAATGCACCTTTTGTAAAGCCTAGCTTTCTTGCATTTTCCTTAGCCTTTTCTAATTGCTTATATCTATAAATTAAAAGATTTCTAGCAATACTTTGGTCAGCAGTACTTAAGTAAAATGGTAAGCAATATGCTTCTGTATCCCAATAAGTACTTCCACCATACTTCTCCCCTGTAAAGCCTTTTGGTCCTATATTTAATCTGTCATCCTCTCCAGTGTATGTTTGATTTAATTGGAAAATATTGAATCTAATAGCCTGTTGAGCTGAAAGGTCTCCTTCAATAACAATATCGCTTTCTTTCCATTTTTCTTCCCAAGCTGCTGCCTGTTCTTTGAGTAATACTTCAAATCCTTTTTCATAAGCTTTTTCTAAAGCTTCTTTGCCAACAATCAATAATTCTTCTATTTTGTAATCCCTTGAAGTTACATTAGAAACATATTTATAAACTACGATTTCTTCATTTTGTTTTACACTTAAATTAACTACATTACCTGCAAATTTTTCTTTTTCTATACATTCTGCATTGAAGTCTATTTTTTTATTATCCTGTATAATATCAAATTTCATTGAAGAACATACATAAAAATCAAGTTTTTTTGTCTTTACTGTTACAGATGATTGTCCTACATTACTTTCCTTTGAAACTTCATCCCAAAACTTTTCATCATAATTAGAATCTTTATTTTTTATATCACCATCTAAGTAGGGTGATATACTTAATGTACCTTCGGAGTTAAGTGGAGTGATAGAATATCTAATAGCACCTATTTCTCTTTGAACAATACTTACAAATCTTTTTGCATCTACTTTTACTTCCTTTCCACTAGGAAGTTTTGCTATAAAACTTCTATGCAAATATCCTTCTTTCATATTTAAAGTTCTTACAAAATCTCTAACTTCACATTTTGCAAGATCTAAAGCCTCTCCATCAATACTAAAATCTATTCCAATCCAATTAGTAGAATTTAATACTTTCGCAAAATATTCTGGGTATCCATTTTTCCACCAACCAACTCTTGTTTTATCTGGATAGTATACTCCTGCCATATAGCTTCCTTGAAGGGACTTTCCACTGTACTTTTCTTCAAAATTAGCTCTCTGTCCCATATATCCATTTCCTATACTAAAAATACCTTCAGATATTTCATGGTTATCTTCATCAAAACCTTCTTCTATAATATTCCATTCATCTACTTTTAAATATTGTTTCATATTCTAATCTCCTTTATAATAAATTTTAAACTCAACTTTTCTAATATTATAGATACCTATAGCCTAAATTCAACTTATACAGAGGGGTATATTACCAGTTCTGACGGCACATTTAAATACTTTTTTAATGAGTCTTAGCGATGGATTTTGGAAAAGCCTTAGAACTTTAGATATGGTTGAAAGCCTAAATGGCTTTCAACGAGCGACTTATCAATGGTAATTGATAAGTTGGTCCGGACTGAGTGAAACGAGTTTATCAAAGTTCTTAGGCTTTTCCAAAATCCAAGCTTTAGACTCATAAAAAAGTATTTATGGTGCCTAAGAACTGGTAATATACCCCGGTGGTTAAGTCAAGTTTCTGGGTTGGGTATCTATATTTCTATAAATTTAAGAATTTAATTTTTCCAAAGTCATTTCTTTTAAAGAAGAAACAACAATATTTGCTTTATTTAAAACCTTTGGGTCACCAATGCCAACACTATACATTCCAGCACGAATTGCTGCCTCAATACCTGCCTGAGCATCTTCAAAAACCACACATTGCTCTGGTGCTACCCCAAGTTCTTTCGCGCCTAGTAAAAAAACTTCTGGATCAGGCTTTGCATGGGTTACTTTGTTTCCATCCACTATAGCATCAAAATGATCAACTAGTCCTAAATTAGTTAATATAGTCATAGAATTTTTACTTGCAGAACCTAATGCAATCTTAGTACCGTTATTTCTTAAAAGCTCTAAGAATTCCTTTGCACCTGGTAAAATTTCATCTGGAGTCATCTTTGCAATATATTCACAATACCAATTATTCTTTTTTTCTGCTAACTCCATTTTTGCTTTTTCATCTAAGGTTAATCCCCCTACTTCTAAAAGTATTCTAAGAGATTCCATTCTACTTACACCCTTTAGTCTCTCGTTGTGTTCCTCTGTAAAATCGAACCCTAATTCCTTAGCTAACCTGTTCCATGCTAAATAATGATATTTAGCAGTATCTACAATCACACCATCTAAATCAAATAAACATGCCTTAATCTTTGCCATTGCTTCTACCTCCTAAAAATTTATCAATAATATTTATACTAATTCTAACTGCCAAACCATATGTATACTTTTGCTTTCGCCCGGCATTACGTCACTGATACCTCCAAGTATTTCAAGCTCAGTGTAAGGAAGTTTGTCATCCACATAAAATTCCACATTACTGCCGTGTGGGTATACTACTTGTCCTTCATATTCGAATTTTTGTGTAAATAAGAGAGTTTTATGCTTATATGCACTACAGTAATATTGTATTATGCCACTATCTGTCACTAAGCCTACTTTAAACTTTTCTTCATTGTTGCAATTTAATCTTAAAATTTTCCCATCTTCTTTTCTCACAGAATAAGCATTGCTTGAAGGTATATCAAAATCTTGATAAAAGGTTATTCCTCCTGTAAATACGTCAGAATTAAGTTTTATATCTGTATATCCAGGAGATAACGCTTGGGTAATACCCCAAACGGCCCATTGTGCAGGTTCTTCATTGAAGTTCACTATGGTCTCCTTTATATTTATATGATTACACTGATCTTCAATGACAATTTCTCTTATAAATTTAAGACCTATAGTATCTGATACAGGACTACTTAATGTAACTACTATGGACTTTTCCGATTTAAATATTTCATAGGAGAAAACATTTAAATCAATATCGAATATTGGAGGCCATGCCCACTTGGTTTGTGGTGCAGGCCATCCTTTATATCCTCCATAATTAAGCCAATTTTCTGCCTTATATTCAGCGTTCACATCACCTTTAATTCCTATAAATTCAGGATTTCTAAATAATACGTTTAAGTTTTCTGTTGAAAACTCTAAAATTCTTCCACCCTGCTCTGGTACTATAACTACTTTTATTATTCCATTTTCCAATATTATCTCTTCTGTATTTTTACACTTTACTATTGAATAACTTAGCATAATCAAAACCTTTCTATCTTATTATATAGATATCCAACTCCTAAAATTTACTTATGCTGAGGGGTATATTACCAGTTCTGACGGCACATTTAAATACTTTTTTAATGAGTCTTAGCTTGGATTTTGGAAAAGTCTTAGAACTTTAGATTTGTTTGAGTGAAACGAGTTTATCAAAGTTCTTAGACTTTTCCAAAATCCAAGCTTTAGACTCATAAAAAAGTATTTATGGTGCCTAAGAATTGGTAATATATCTCGGTGGTTAAGTCAGGTTTTGAGGTTGTATATCTATATAAGATTATTCAAATTTATACCTACTTCTACTCCATAATGGTCTGATACCACCGGAACATTTTTCCCATTAAAGATTACTTTAGAATATTCAACATCTATATCTTTATTTACTAGAATCAAGTCCAGTCTTAAATCATCTTTATTTAAATCCCATCCAGCTATCTTACCTTTTACAGTTACCCCGCTATCCTTTTCTTTAGCAAGGGTAAAGGTATCCTTTAGGCCTTTTTCCATTAAATAATCATAGCCTTCACCTCTTATAAAAGCATTATTGTTAAAATCCCCCATAAAAAATGTTAGCCTGTCTTTCTTAATATTATTGAGTAACTTATCTACTTGTTCTTTGAAAGGTTCTTCCTCATCCTGCCACCATCCTAGGTGACAAGAATAGAAGTCTATCATCTGTTTGTTTACTTTAATTGAAGCTCCTAAAACCTTTCTAGTTTTCCAAAACTCCCTATCTTTACTATTGCTTAAGAAGAATGAATAAGCACCTTCTTCTACTATTTCATGCTTGGTTATAATGCTTACTCCTTCTTCATAGGTTTCATAACTTAAGTGAGAAAAGTCCCATAACATCTTATATGCTGTACAACTTAGCTTTTCTAATTCTTTTAATAAAACTAATGCAAAGTTATCTTCTTTTATGTTATTAAAGACTATATTTTTCTTTATAGATTGATTTACTTCCTGTAATGAAATTACGTCATAATCCTGTTCTTTTATAGTATTTGCAATTATCTCTATTTTTTCTTCTTGGTTTTCTTCCCACCAAGAATGACAATTTAAAGTTAATAATTTCATTTTAAACTCCTAATATATCTATAATATCTGATTTAATTACATCCGCCTTTGGTCCATATATAGCCTGTACCCCTTTATCTTTAATTATTAAACCTAATGCCTTATTTTGTTTCCATTGCTTTTCTCCTGCAACTAATGAAATATCTTTAACTGTTACACGAAGACGAGTCATACATGCATCTACATCTAAAATATTATCTCTTCCTCCAAGTAATCCAATGATATCCTCAGCTTGACTTCCTTTTTTAGTAGTAGCAACTTCTTGCTTTGCAGAAACAGCTGTTGTACTATTTGAATTCTCTTCCACATCAATTTCATTTCCATTACGGCCTGGAGTTGCTATATTAAATTTCTTAATCATAAATCTACATATAACAAAGTTTATGAAGAAGAATATTGGAGTTGCAAATGCAAATCTTATTAAATCTCCTACAATTCCTGCTCTTACAATCATAGGAATACGTGCTGCAAGCTCTATGATACCAAAAGAGTGAACTCGTAAATTAACTAAATCCGCACACGCAAATGCCAATCCTTGTATAACTGCATAAGTTGCATATAATATTGGCGAAGTAAACATAAACATAAACTCTAATGGTTCAGTAACACCTGTTAAAAAGACTGCAATAGCTGCTGAAAAGAACATTGATTTATATTTTGCTCTTTTTTCTTTTTCTATGCTTGTATACATAGCAAATGCAACACCCATTAATGATCCAGCTCCTCCAATCATTTGTCCAACCTTAAAACGTGCTGGATGGACTGTTTGAAGTAAGTTATTGTATTGTGCCATATCTCCTGCTGCTTTTAAGTTACCTAAATCAGTAGCCCAAGCAAGCCAAAGGGGGTCTTGTCCAAGTATTAATTTGCCTGCATTAGCACCTGTCAATACTTTGTATGATCCACCAAGATCTGTATAGTTTATTGGTATTGTAATCATATGATGAAGACCAAAAGGTAATAATAAACGTTCAAGTGTACCAAATATAAATGGTGAAATAAATGGTGCTGTATTTTGTGATGTTGCAATCCACTTACCAAATCCATTTATAACTGATTGAGCAAATGGCCAAACTATAGCAAATCCAATGGCAGTAATTGTAGAACCTAATATAACAACAAATGGTACAAATCGTTTACCATTAAAGAATGCAAGTGCATTTGGTAATTTATTATAGTTATAATACTTATTGAATAAAACTGCTCCTAGAAAACCTGAAACTATGCCAACAAATACTCCCATATTTAATGCTGGAGAGCCAAGAACAGAAACAAAGTAGTCTTTAACCAAAAGCTGTTGACCTGTTAACGAAGTTACTGTTGCATGTGCATCAGTAAGCATATCATTAGTAATGTTATATATATTACCAGTAATCCTATTTATTAAAATATAAGCAATAAGTGCTGCAAAAGCTCCTCCTGCACGTTCTTTAGCCCAAGATCCACCTATGGCTACAGCAAATAATATTCCCAAATTAACTATTATTGCCCAGCCTATACCTCCCACAACTTGAGATAGCGTTTGCACAAATGAAACATTAGGTGCTAACATTCCTATAACTGATCCCAATGAAATCATTAATCCACCTGCTGGCATAACTGCAACTACTACTAGTAATGCTTTACCAAATTTTTGCCAGAAATCAAATGAACCTATTTTTGATTTACCTTTAAACATATTTCCATTTCCTCCTTTGATTTAGCTGTACGCAATCGATTGCTTAAGATGTAAAACATATTTCTTTTATAAAAACCTCCCACTATGTTTTTATTTGATTTTATTTTGTGCAACCGTTTGTCTCAGTAATTAAATTATATTCCATAATGAAAAGGTTGTCAACATCAATGATAAAATTTATTTTAAAATTTATAAATTTAAAAATAAAAGAGCATTAAGCTATTACTAATGTAAACTTAACACTCCTACGATTAAATTATTCTCCTTTTAATTTTTTAGTTGATTCTCTTTCAATTAAATTAACATCTATAATATAATGATCTTCCTTTATATTATTTTGCAGCTTATCAACTAATAATTTTGCAGCATAATTTCCTAATTTTTTTCAATATTTCTTTTATAGATTTATATCTTTAGAGTCAACATCTATGCGTTTATATCGGCAGTCTTTCTATACTCCATAGGTGTGCAACCTTTTAAACTTTTAAATACTCTATTAAAGGTTTTTACGCTATTAAAACCTGACTTAAACGCAACTTCTATTATAGAATCTTTATTATCCATAAGATACCACTCCGATTTCATTATTCGAAAATTATTTAGATAGTCCAAAAAGGTCATTCCTGTATTTTCTTTGAAAAATCTAGTAAAATGGTATTTGCTAAAACCTGAAACCTTTGAAATTTCCTCTAAATCAATGTGACTTTGATAATTTTTCTCTACATATTGAAAAACTTTATCAAGCTTCTGAAGCCTTTCTTTTTGACGACTTTCATCTCTCATTGAATATTCTTCCTTAGGCATATGTCTGAGTAATATACCGGCTAGATCATATAATCTAGCCTTCAAAATTAATTTATAGCCTTCCTTAGCTTCACTGTACTCATATATAAGCTCCTTTATCTGCCTTTCCATTAAAGCATGAAGTTCACTTCCGCGGGTAAGTAGCTTTGAATGATTAAACATTGGTTTTACAATACTTTTATCTTTCGTTCCAGAGAGAAAGGTATCATATATAGACATTCTAAATTGTATTACTGCCCTGTTGCTAAATTCCTTTTGTTTAAAGAAGTAATGTATCTCCCCTGAACCTATAATGAGTATATCTCCAACTTCAAGATGATATATATCATTATTTATCCCTACCTTAATACTTCCCTCTACAAGATATATAATTTCAATATCTTCGTGCCAGTGATGGGGTGTGTTAGCATATCCTTCATTAAAAAACAATCTAAAAGGAAAATCCGATTCTAATACGGTCTTTTCAAAACTCCCCTGCATAGTCCCCTCCAAAAGTTTAGCTAATTCAGCTAAGTATTTAATATGCAAATAGGTATACAAAGTAATCTTCTATTTTACTCTGTATACCCATATAATATTTTAGCTGTTATAGGCTTATTCTAACTCTTTTTTTACCAGATTCATAGATACTACATATGATTTTTTGTGTTTTTATTGCTTCTTCACCATTTATTTCTGGCTGTTTACCTTCTCTTAAGGCTTCATAGTAATTTTTTATTTGCTTTGCATGGCTCATTCCCCAATAACCCTTTACTCCGTTTCCATAATCAAAGGTATCCTCCGGATTATTGTCCGCGATAAATTCCCTGCCATCTTTTAATTTTATATGTGCTCTGTCTGCTACCATGTTTGCAATACCTTTTTCGCAATGAAGTTCTATTTTCACAGGAGCATCATAACTATAATAGTTAATAGCATAAAAAGCAGTAACTACTCCATTCTTATATTTTATAACCCCTTCTGCTGAGTCTTCCACCTGTATAATTTCATGTGCTCTATTGCTTATATTAGCATCTATATAATCTATTTCACTATCCACAAACCATCTCATTAAATCCATAGTATGAATAGCTTGATCTATTATAACTCCGCCGCCTTCCTTATCCCAAGTACCCTTCCAATCACTACGGCTGTAATACTCATCAGAACGATTCCAAGTAACTTCAAGCTTTCCAGATAATATTTTTCCAAGCTCTCCAGATTCAAGTGTTTTCTTTATAAGCTGTGAACCTGGATTATATCTATTTTGAAATATAACCCCTAGTGTAACATTATTCTTCTTTGCAGTCTGAATCATAGCTTCTGCATCCTCTAATTTAATAGACATAGGCTTTTCTGTAAGTATATTTTTTCCTAAAGTAGCAGCATAGATGGCTACTTCTGCATGAAGATAGTGAGGAAGACAGATATGCACAACATCTATATCTTCTTTACTAAGCATTTCTTTATAATCAGTATAGAAACTACAATCATACTGCTCACCCTTTGCCTTAGCTCTATCTTCTTTTACATCACATACTGCAACGATTTTAGTATTCTCCAGAGCTTTTACCGATTGTGCATGCATAGGGAATATATTTCCACAGCCAATAATGGCCACCTTAAATACTTTCATTATAATCATCTCCTAAATATAAGTCATGAATTTCCTATATAATTTATTCCGGATATCTACGGACTTTTAACCTTAGAACCTTAGGTAGATAAACATAACTTAAATTTAACTTATGCGTAGGAACATGCTACCAATTCTGACGTTAAATTTAAATACTTTTTCAATGAGTCTTGGTGAGGTATTTCATAAAAAGCTTAGAACTTAGATATGTCTGAGCGAAGCGAGTTTATCTAACTTCTTAGCTTTTTATGAAATCCGAACCTTAGACTCATTAAAAAGTATTTAACATGACTAAGAATTGGTATCATGTTCCGGAGTATAAGTTAAATTTCGGGCATGCTTATCTATATAGGGTTCCTAGCTCGAAACTTAACTTATATGGAGGAATATGTTTCCAAAACTGAAGCACATTTAAAAAGTTTTTTATCAGTCTTAGTGAAGTATTTTAGAAAATCTTAGAAGCTTAGATATGTTTGAGGTACGAGTTTATCTAAGGTTCTTAGATTTTCAAAATACGAACTTTAGACTGATTAAAAGTTTTTAACGTGCTGAAGTTTGGCAACATATTCCGGAGTATAAGTTAAGTTTTCACCTTGGAACTCTATACCCCTATACTAGCTCTTTAAGATAACTAATTCCAAGATGCAAACCTTCTTTTACTTTTTCTTCACTACCTTCATAAAGAGGATCTTCATGTTCAATACTTACTACTCCTTCATATCCTACTTCTCTCAGCTCGTCCAAAAAACTTTTCCAATCAATCTGTCCAAGTCCAGGCATCCTATACCTCCAGTATCCACAATCATTAAAACTAACATTTAGCTGCTTGTTATATACGCCATATGTTTTTAATTTATCTTCAAATACTTCAGCATCTTTTGCATGTGTATGGAATATTCTATCTTTGAATTCCTTAATAGGACTAATATAATCCATGAGCATTGAATGTAAATGAGATGGATCATAGTTTAATCCAAAATTCTTATTAGGAACTCTTTTAAACATTTCTCTCCAAAGCTCAGGAGAATATGAAATAGTTCCTGGTATTCCCTTCACCTGCCAACCAGGCATTGCACAATTTTCAATAATTACCTTTATTCCTCTATCCTCAGCGTACTTTACTAAATCACTGAATACTTCTTCAAACTCATCAAAGTTTTCATCTATAGTCTTATTTATATTTCTTCCAATAAAGGTTCCAACTGCTGGAACTCCTAGTAATACCGCAGCATCAACACACTTCTTAAAATGATTATTTATATTAGTTCTTCTGTTAATATCACAGTGTAAATTATTATCATAATAAGCAAGGGATGATATTGTAAGTCCGTACTCTTTAAAGTATGCTTTAATCTCTTCTGCTTCCTTTTCAGTAAAATTATCTACATCTATATCACAACTTGAATAATCTCTATTATTAGATGCTGGCCAACAAGCAATTTCTAATGCTTTGAATCCCTGCTCACTTGCCCACTTTGCTTTTTCCTTAAGTGGCATATTTCCAAGGCTTACTGTTAATAATCCTATATACATATTAAGTTCCTTCCTTTACTAATTATTTAAATATACAGGTTTTCCAGTTTTAGAAGACTCATATATTGCTTCAAGTATTTCTGTAACTATAAGTGCCTGTTCTGGTTTTACTATAGGTTCCTCATCATTTAATATGCAATCAATCCACTGTCTTGCTTCTAATTCTGCTGGATCCTCTGAACTTCCTTCATAAAAAGCAACTCCTCCAGCATTTAAATCAACTTTAGTCTCATATAATCTACTTAAGTTTTCTCCATTTAAACGAAGACCTTCTTTCATATCAGCTCCGCCTTCTGTTCCACATAGAGTTGTTTGTGCTTCACCCACTTCAAGACTATTTAGTGCCCAGCTGGATTCCAGCACAATGGTTGCTCCATTTTCCATAGTAATAAATCCAAAGGCTGAATCCTCTACTGTAAATTTAGCTGGATCCCATGGTCCCCAAGCATTAGCTGCGTTTTCCTTACCACTAAGCTTATGATATACATTTCCAACCACATATTTAGGCTTATAATTATTCATCATCCATAAGGTTAAATCCAAAGCATGGGTACCTATATCTATTAGAGGGCCTCCTCCTTGCTCAAATTCATTAAGAAATACTCCCCAAGTAGGAACAGCCCTCCTTCTTATAGCATGTGCTTTTGCAAAATATATTTCTCCTAGTTCTCCCTTTTCACAAACCTGATGCAGGTATCTTGAGTCTCCTCTAAAACGGTTTTGATAACCTATAGTAAGTTTCTTACCTGTACGCTTTGCAGCCTCAATCATCTTTCTTGCATCTTCCGTTGTCTTTGCCATTGGCTTTTCACACATTACGTGTTTTCCAGCTTCTAGTGCATCTACAGTAATAAAGCTATGTGATCTATTAGGTGTACATACATGAACCACGTCAATACTCTCATCCTTTAAAAGATCCTTGTAGTCCTCATAAATCTTTGCATCTTCTTTACCATATTTTTTTAGGGCCTCTTCTGCTTTATCTTTTATGATGTCACAAAAGGCTACTATTTCAACTTGTGGTATTTTAGCCAAATTTGGCATATGCTTTCCATTTGCAATTCCACCACACCCTATAATACCAACTTTTATTTTCTTTTCATTACATGTGTCTTCCATAATAATTCCTGATTTATGCTGCACAGATAAATACAGCATAAAGTCAGTTTCACACCCCTTCCCCATTTAAGACTTAGTAACAGATATAAAAGACCTTGCTCTTTCTCTGCTTACGTTTACATGTATAATTCTATAATATAATACAATTATTTACTAGCCATGAATTGCTTAGTTATTCTCAAATATTGCTTTTCTAAGAAAGATAGATTTCACCATTATTATAATATTAAAATTAACATTGACTTAATCTATATTTGATTTATGCAATAAACTCAGTGTAAATTCAATGAGTATTAATATTTTACTCTAAATTTTAGAACATTGATTTTGTATGCCTAATGGCACGTTTTTAAGAGGTTGTTTCAGAATATACTTTAATTGAAGGATTTATTAATAATCTTTCATAATTAAAATAAACACTATAAATTTATTGAATTTCAATAAATTTTCATAGTGTTTTTATTATATTGAACATAATTATGAAGGGAATTTAAAAAATCCTGCATGTATTTTGACTTTTGATACAGTCCCTTTTGTTTTATCTATATTAATTTTTTTAGATAATATGAAGAATATATTATTGATCCACTTTTTCTAAAATCTCTTTTCTCGACGATACTAACTTATCTGGCTTATCCTTATACTTAATTTTAAAAATTAGTATTATTGATGCAAATATAAATGTAACAAAATTTGCTAAAATTACAGGTAAATCTTTAATTTGTATTCCATATACCAGCCAACAAAATACTCCTAATACGAACATATTGTACATTACTAATGATATTCCTTTTGTATCTTTTGTTTTAATTACTTTTATAGCTTGAGGTAAAAAAGAAAATGTTGTTAAAAGTGCCGCTAACGTTCCCAAAGTATATTCACTCCTCTATTGATTTTGTATTATATTTATCAAGACCTTAAACCACTAGCAATTCTGCTTCAATTTATAAGGGATTTATCCTTTTATAAGTATATATAACACACTTAATTTTAAAAGATAAATCCCATATTTTTTAATGCCTAAAACCGTTATTTTTACCTAATTTTTTTATTTACTTATGATAACTTTATAGTGATTTTGATTTTAAAATATTACTTTAATTCAGGCCAATAAGCTTTATTAGCTTCAATTAAATCATCTAAAATATTCTTAGCAACTGATGCACTAGGTACTGTCTTAGAAAGAGTAATTGCTTGCCATAACTTTTGGTAAGACTTTTCTGCCCATGCTTCAACTACTAATTTTTCTACTGAAACTTGTTGTTCCATTAATCCCTTTTGGAATTGTGGAATTTTACCTATTACTAATGGCTCTGGACCATTACTGCCAAGGATACAAGGTATTTCAACCATAGCTGTAGGATCAAAGTTTTCAATAGCACCATTGTTTTCCACAATTAATAACATTCTTTCCTTTGTGTTGTATGCTATAGCTCTTGCAAGATCAACTATATATGAAGCATGCTCGTCTATATGTAATCCGCAGCCTTCTGTAGATTGTTTTTCAATAACCTTTCTACATTCTCCAAATACAAACTTTTCTCTTCCATCCATTACTTCATTTGCTCTTGTATATTCTTTATTAGAATGCTTAACAACATAATCTTGGAATAAATAATATTTTAAATAAGTATTAGGTAATGTATCTGGATCAACAGCATATACATCTTTTGCTTTAGCAAAGGTATCATTCCAGCTTGCTTCGGTATGTTGGCTATCTCCATTAGTAACTACATAACCATGCTTAGAAACGTGTTCTTTTATTTTTGGCATTAAATCGTTTCCTTCTTTATCACGTATGTCTGTCCACCAACCAAAGTGATTAAGTCCATAATAACGAACTGACATATCTTTTCTTGACTCTAATCCTAAAATTTCAGCCATACGTACTTCTATACCTATTGGCATATCGCATATGTTTAATATCTTTGAATTAGGTCTTAATTTTCTAGTAGCTTCTGCAACTATTGCTGCAGGATTAGAGTAATTTAGCATCCATGCATTTGGTGAATACTTTTCCATATAGTCAAGTATTTCAATAACTCCACCAATAGATCTCATTCCATAAGCCATTCCTCCTGGACCACAAGTTTCTTGTCCAAGTACATCATACTTTAGTGGAATTTTTTCATCTAATTCACGCATTGCATATTTACCTACTCTTATATGAGCCATAACAAAATCTATATCTGTAAAAGCTTCTTCTGGATCTACTGTTGCTAAAAACTCAATGTCTGGTGCTTTCTCTCTTAAAATAACCTCACATGCTCCAGCAACTATTTCTTGTCTTTCTTTATCATTGTCGTAGAATTTTAATTTTCTTATAGGGAATTTATCTAAGTTATCTAACAGCATTAATATTATTCCTGGTGTAAATGTACTTCCACCACCAGCTATAGTTACTGAGAATTTTTTCATAATTATTCCTTCTTTCTAATTTTATTTTATATTTATTTGCATATTATGAACTATTTTACAGCAAGTAGGTTAACTCTACTTATTTTTATCTTTTTATATCAAATCTTTATGTTTATACTTTAGCAAATTTTTTCATCTACTTAAATACAAAAACTCCATAAAAAAACAGATTAAGTTAAATAGTAATTTGTTTTAAATTCTTTTAATGTTAATTAGCAAGATATTTATCTACTATATTTCTGATTCCATTTACTTTTGGTCCGTATATTACTTGCACATTATTACCCTTCTTTATTACCCCAGCTGCTCCATTTCCTTTTAAAGATGCTTCATCAACTACTTCTATATCTTTAAGCTTTAATCTCAAACGAGTAAAGCAATTATCAACGGTTTCTATATTTTCCTTGCCACCAAGTGCTTCAACTATTATAGCTGCTAAATTTGAATCTACGTCTTTGGCTGCAGCAGTTTCCCCTGAGCCCTTAGCCATTTTTTCCTTAAAATCCTTTTTAGTAAATAACTTCACTGCATTATCTTCTCTACCAGGAGTTTTAAGATTGAATTTTTTAATTAAGAATGTAAATGTAAAGAAATACACTACTAATTGTACTAATCCTACAGCGATAAATATAGGCCATCTAGTTCTACCGATTCCTGCTGGTAAATTATAAGCTATAAAATCTATAAATCCACCTGCTGCATAAGTCCTAACTCCTAATAACACAACTATAGTTTGGAACACACCGTCTAAAACTGAGTGAACTACCCACAAAAATGGTGCTACAAACAAAAATGTAAATTCTAGGGGTTCTGTAATACCAACTAAAATTGATGTTGCTACTGCTGGTATTAAAATAGACTTTAATGTAACTTTATTTTCAGGTTTAGCTGTTTTATAGAATGCTAATGCTGCCCCTACTAATCCAAACATTTTAACTATACCATATTGTAAATATTTTGCTGATGGATCAAAAACCTTTACAGACGGATCAGTTAGTTGTGCTAAAAATATATTATAGGCTCCATAATAGTTCTGTCCATTTACAACTAACTCTCCCCCAATGTTAGAGTAAGAAAATGGTGTCCATATTAAGTGATGTAATCCAGTTGGAATTAAAAATCTATTCAAGAACCCGTATAAAAACATACCTGCAGCACCAGCTGCATTTATAAATCCTGTTAAAGCACTAATACCACTTGCCACCACAGGCCAAACATAACTAAATACTATTGACAGTACTAATAGAATAGGAGTTAGCACTATAAATACCAATTTAGTATTTCCATATAATCCAAAGGCTCCTGGGAACTCTTTATTACAATATTTATTATGTACAAGTGCTATTGCCACCCCAAGAATCATTCCAAGAAAAACTCCCATGTCTATTACTTGAAAGCCTAATTGTATAGTTTGTCCAGTTCCATATAAATCAGATGTAACCTTATATTTTACTAGTTTTCCTGTTAAAGTAAGCCACTGATTATTAGCTCCTAAGAATACTAAGTATGAAAATAACGCTACTAGTGCCGCTTCTGCTTTCTTTTCTCTTGCTATCCCCATAGCTATTCCTACACAGAAAATAATACTTAGATTTGTCATAACAGGCCAAAGACCACTAGCAATAAACTTACCTAGTCCAATTAAAAAACTTCCTTGACCTACAATAGATGGATTACTGAGAATAGAAGCTAAAGCTAAGATTATACCAACAATCGGTAAAAATAATACTGGAACAACTATAGCTTTTGCAAAAATCTGCATTCTATCTACTATTGCATCTTTCATTTAAATTCCCCCTTCACAACTTTAGTTTTAACTCTACAAAAATGTAGTTTCTAAACTTTTTAATCATATCCCGAATTTTCTATTAAAATAAAGATAACTTTGATATATTGATATTTAAATTATGATTTTTTAACTCCTCATCTCCTCTCGATAAAGCATAACTTATTCTGCACCTCCTTTGTATAAACAGAATTCTTGGCTTCAGGTGGAGTTTTGACTCCACCTGAAGCTTAGAAATCGTTATCCAGGGACGTAGCCGCTCTTTACTCCCAATTAAGCAGAGAGCCAAAATCTGTGATTTTATGCGAATCCCTTACTCATCTGACGTAAGGAAGATGAGTTTCATATAAATATGAGAGTATTAGAGCGGGTAGTCATCGGATAAAACATTAATTAAAATGTTTACATTTACACTTTATCAAAATTTTATACTGAATTAAATAGAAAAAGGCTATAAAAAAACAGATTAAGTCAAATAATAACCTGTTTTTTATAACCAAAAATCGGTTTAAGCTTATCTCCGCTAAGGACTTTTATTCTAAGTATCTTTGTATATTTTATAAATTCCTATATACTATAACTAATTCTTATTTTTTTTGTTTCCTATATTATTAGTTCTATTAGGTTTAGCCTTTGGCCTTATAACCACATCGTCTTTTTTGCCGCGTTTACCAGGTACATTATACATTGCTCCTGTTTGCAAATCTATAAACCATAAAAATAATATTATAAATACTCCAGTTTCAGCATACTGCCATATAGTTCCATTTAAATTATATTTATAATATGCGGCTATTATATTTGGTATAAAAAATACTGCTGCTGCTAAAATCAAAATAAGCCACTTATTTGGGTGTAGTTTGCTTAGTAAACGATTTTTCAATTGGGTATAAACAACTAAGTATATAACTACAAAAAATAAAATTTGTAGTATTAAAGTTAACCATTGAGGCATATTGTTAGTTCTCCTTTCAAGTATATGTATTAATTATATTATCATATACTTTTATTTCCTTAGCAATAGTTTTTTTTTTAATTCTTGTCTATAATATAACTATATCCACTAGAAAATATATTAAATAAAATATATACTTATAAATAAACTTATTCTATTATAGGTATATTTATGTATTAACATAAGAGTTTAAAAAATAAAAATATTTAAATTTGTTAAACTAACAATATTTTTTGATATAATATTAGTAAGTTAAAATCTTAAACTTTTACATTTGTAAAATTTAATTATATTATCAAGAATTTTACAGTTTTAAGAAGGAGTGGTTAACAATGCATTTAAAAGTTAATGGTTTAGATGACTTAGATCTACAAATATTAGATATACTAATAAAAGACTCACGGACTCCGTTTCTTGAGATAGCTAGACAATGCCATGTAAGTGGTGGAACTATCCATGTAAGAATGAAGAAAATGGAAGATATGGATATCATAAAGGGTACAAAACTTATCATTGATAACTCAAAATTGGGATATGATGTATGCTGTTTTATAGGTATTTATCTTGATAAGGCAAATTCATTTAATACAGCTCTTGATCAACTAAAACAAATAAAAGAAATTGTGGAGCTCCACTATACTACAGGCCAGTATTCTATTTTTGCAAAGATAATATGTAAAAATATATCTGATCTTCAAAACCTTCTCATGAATAAAATACAGGCTGTAGATGGTATTCAAAGAACAGATACTTTTGTATCACTTTTTCAACCAATTGATAGAAACATAGATATTAACATATCTGAAGAAGATAATGATTAGTTAATACATAGTTATTACTACCTTTTTTAATTTTTTCACTGAAAATAATTATATAATATAATTTCCTATAAAAATACCTTGAGTTAACTTTAGGTATTTTTATTTTATACTTATATTTTTTATAAAGTTGCAAATAATAACTTTGTATCAAAAGAAAAAGGAGATGTATATATGAGAACACTAGATACTATTGCACTATTACTTGTTGTTATAGGCGCCATAAACTGGGGATTAATAGGATTCTTTAATTTTAATTTAGTAGATTCATTATTTGGCACAATGTCAACATTTAGTAGAATTGTATATGCCCTTGTTGGTATAGCTGGATTATATGCCCTTTCATTCTTTGGAAGAGATAGAAATACAAACTCAAGGGAAGCTAAATAAATTATTTTATTTTTAAAACTAATAAAGGTGGAAAACTTATGAAAGCTTTCCACCTTTATTAATTATAGTTATTATATCTAGGCTTATTTTAACATTTGTCCGATGACTACCAACTCTAATACTTCCATCAGATTAAAGTTTCACTTTATTATAAAAGTTCTTTCTTTATTCCTCTATTTAAAGTGTTTTTGTAGTCTATAAAATCATATATATCTTCTCCAAAAAGATTGCTGAAATCTTGCAACTCATTTAAAGAAATATCTTCTATAGCTTTAGAATTTTCTTCACAATAAAGTACTATTTCTCCTATTACCTTATGAGCATCTCTAAAAGGCATACCTTTACCAACTAAATAATCTGCAGCTTCTGTAGCATTAAGGAATCCTTTTTTAACTGCATTATAAGTATTCTCACTTTTAACTTTTAAAGAAGCCAGCATACCGCTCATTATCTTTAAACAGCTTAATACAGTATCTAAGGAATTAAAGAACTGTTCTTTGTCTTCCTGCATATCCTTATTATAAGCAAGTGGAATACCCTTCATGGTAGTTAGCAGAGACACCAGTGAACCGTATACTCTCCCTGTCTTACCTCTTATAAGTTCTGCTGCATCTGGATTTTTCTTTTGAGGCATAATACTGCTTCCTGTTGAAAATTCATCATCTATTTGTATAAAATCAAATTCCTTACTGCTCCATAATATTAATTCTTCACTTAAACGACTTAAATGCATCATTATTATAGAGAAAGAAGATAAAAGCTCTATGACATAATCTCTATCACTTACACCGTCTAAGAAATTATCTACAGGCTTTTTAAAGCCTAATTCCTTAGCTGTAAAGTTTCTATCTATATTGTAAGTAGTACCCGCTAATGCGCAGCAGCCTAATGGGCTTTCATCTAATATATCTATAGCATTAAGAATTCTTTTTTTATCTCTTTTAAGCATGTTATAATATGCCATAACATGATGCTTAAAAGTGACCACTTGAGCTCTCTGGAGATGGGTATATCCTGGCATTAAAACATTATTTTCTTCACCAAGTTTTACTATTACATCTTGAAGAGTTTCTATATTCTCAACTACTTCATAAGCTTTTTTCTTAGCGTAAAGTCTTAAATCTACGGCTACCTGATCATTTCTACTTCTAGAAGTATGAAGTTTTTTTCCTAACTGTCCTATTCTGCTTATTAGATTCATTTCAACAAAACTATGAATATCTTCGTGTTCACCTTCAATAAGAAGCTTTCCTTCTTCTATATCTTCAAGTATTTCTGTTAAAGTATTTACTATTTTTTCGCATTCTTCCGTTGTTAAAATTCCAGACTTTGCAAGCATTTTAACATGGGCTTTACTTCCTTGGATATCTTCATAATATAAAGTTCTATCAAAGCTTAGGGAGCTATTAAAGTCCTCCATAAGCTTACTTTCTGCTTTTTTAAATCTTCCACCCCAAAGCTTCATAATTAAACTTCCTTTTTCTTGTCTATTAAAGCTTTAATTTTATATGGAAGACCAAATAGCTTTATAAAGCCTTCTGAATCTTTATGACTATATAAATCACTTGCACCAAAGGAAGAAATGCTTTCATCATAAAGGGCATATGGTGCATCTACTCCAGCTACCATTATGTTTCCTTTATATAGTTTTAATTTAACTGTTCCTGTTACGTTTTGTTGTGTAGTCTCTATAAATGCATCTAAAGCTTCTTTTAAAGGAGTAAACCATAAACCATCATAAACTAACTCTGCATACTTTTGAGAAATACCTTGTTTATAATGATATGTGCTTTTATCTAATGTTAATCTTTCTAACTCTTTGTGCGCTGCATAAAGTATTGCTCCACCTGGAGTTTCATATACACCTCTAGATTTCATTCCTACAAGTCTGTTTTCCACAATGTCAATAACACCTATTCCGTTTTCTCCACCAATTTTATTTAATGTTTCAATAAGCTCTACTGGATCTATTGCTGACCCATTTAATTTTTCAGGCACACCTTTTTCGAAGGATAACTCTACATAAGTTACTTCATCCTTTGCTTTTTCTGGTGGAACAGTCATCATATAAATGTCAGTTTTATGTTCATTTTTAGGATCTTCTAGATCTCCACCTTCATGACTTAAGTGCCATAAATTTTTATCTCTTGAATATATTTTTTCTTTTGTTACAGGTACCTCTACACCTTTAGCAGTAGCGTAGTCTATAGCATCTTCTCTTGATTGAATATCCCATATTCTCCAAGGAGCAATTATTTGTATAGATGGATCAAAGCAAGCTATTCCTACTTCAAAACGCACTTGATCATTTCCTTTTCCAGTACATCCGTGAGCTATGTATTTAGCACCTTCTTCATGAGCTATTTCTACAAGCTTCTTTGCCATTAAAGGTCTTGCAAGTGATGTTCCAAGCATATATTTATCTTCATATAAAGCCCCAGCTTTTACTGCTTTAAATAAATAATCTGTTACAAACTCTTTTGTTACATTTGCTACATATGCTTTAGAAGCTCCCGTTCTTATAGCTTTAGCTTTAACTTCTTCCATGTCATCGCCTTGTCCTACATCTACACATACAGCTATAACATCTAAATCATAGTTCTCCTTAAGCCAAGGTATAATTATGGATGTATCCAATCCACCCGAATATGCTAATACTACTTTATCTTTCATAATAAATCCTCCAATCGCACTTCTCTGTTTTAAATTATTATACACTATTTTTGAATATTAATAAAACTTTAATGCTATATATATGAATAAAAATCATCTATCAATAGCTACCTATATAAATAAAAACTTTTGAGTATATATATTTTGTTTAGTCCTCAATCTTATTATAATTATACATAAATTATAATAATTATGCAATACTCTTTTATTTTTTTATTCATAGGGATTCAAAAGTGAAAACTTAATTTTTAGCAATATATATAATAAAATACCTTAGACTAATCTAAGATATTCCATTTTACTCTTCAGTTGTATTCCTATATCTATCCATGCTATGCCTAAATAGCTCAGCACTACTAGGTGGACTATATGTGATTGAATTAGCTCCTGCTTCAATAGTAGCTTTTATACCTTCTTCATACTTACCTCCTGTAGCTATTATAGGGAAATTAGGATGTTCTTCTCTAATTTTTTTAACCACATCTATTGTCTTTTTTCCAGCAGCTACATTGAAAATAGTAGTTCCTGCTTCTATTCTAGCCTGAAAATCTTCTTTATCTGTAACTACTGTAACTATAATAGGTATATCTATAGTATCCCTCATAGCTCTTATAACCTCGTTAGATGTAGGACTATTAACAACAACACCCATGGCTCCTTTAAACTCCGCATCTAGAGCTAAATTCACTACTCTTTTTCCCATGGTAAGCCCACCGCCAACGCCACAAAATACTGGTACATCTGAAGCTGACACTAAAACTTCAGTAATTACTGGTTGAGGAGTAAATGGGTATACAGCCATAATAGCATCTGCATTATTATTTTTTATAACTGCAATATCTGTAGTAAATACAAAAGATTTTAATCTTTTACCAAAAACTTTTATACCACTGGCTGTTCTTATAATATCAGGTACATCTATCATATGACTCCTAAGAGTTCCTTTTATCTCAGGTACATATTTGCTTGATTTCTGATTCATATACGACCTCCATAACATATAATTACTATATTATTTTATCCTAGTAATGAAAAATATTCTATAGAAACTTTATTTAAAATAAGTTATTTATTTGTTTATGCATAAACTTACATAATTTATTATAAAATATTGATTTTTTATTACAATTTTGATAGTATAATTTTATATAATTGAATAATATTTTCCGGTTGGACAAGTTTTAAAGTTGTTTTCAAGAGAGTTTAACTTCTAGGGTGGGAAGTTCCTTTTAAGAATTTTTCTGCTCTTTTTGTCGTTTAAAATGTAAATTTAATATCCAAGCATATTTTTTCATATTTTTTTAAAATTATAAATTAAAGGAGTTGATTTTTATGGAAAAAATATTATTAGATTTAGCTTTAATTCTCATATGTACAAAAATAGGAGGACTTATAAGCAAACACTTTAAAATGCCCGAAGTATTGGGAGCTCTAGTTGCTGGCGTAATACTTGGTCCATCTGTACTTAACTTAATTCATGAAAACAGTAATATAGAGCTGCTATCAACACTCGGTGTAGTAGTACTTATGTTCCTTGCAGGTCTTGAAACAAATTTAGAAGAATTTAAAAAGGCTGGACTTAGTTCTTTGGTAATTGCTTGCGGTGGTATTTTAATTCCACTAATCTTTGGTACTTTGTCTGCATACTTCTTTTTTAATAACCTTTGGGAGAATTTATTTCTAGGAGTTATACTTACAGCTACTAGTGTTACTATCTCAGTACAAACCTTAACTGAACTTGGAAAACTTAATACACGAGCAGGTATAAATATACTTGGTGCTGCAGTTATAGACGATATTTTAGGACTTATTTTAGTATCTGTGATCTTAGCCATAGCTCCAAGTTCTACTGCAGCAGCAACTTCAGCTAATCCTTCTTTACTTTTGACCTTTATAAAAATAATAGTATTCTGTGTGGTTTCAATAATTGCTATAGTATATTTACCTAAACATTTGGATAAATATACAAAGAATATTCAACCTCAACATAGCCTTGTGCTTTTCTCTGTTGCTATTGCCTTAATATTTGCATTTATAGCTGAAAGCTTAGGCATTGCAGCTATAACTGGAGCCTATATATTTGGTCTTCTTCTTTCATCTTTAACTCATAAGGAATATATACAGAAAAGAGTAAATGTACTTTCAGCAGTTTTGTTATCGCCTATATTCTTTGCTAATGTAGGGATATCTGCAAATATACAAGGGTTAAACTTAGAAGTTATATTTATAACCTTAGCTATGTTCCTAGTAGCCGTACTTGGAAAATTACTCGGCTGTTCCCTACCTGCTAGATTAATGAAAATGAAAAAAAGTGAAGCCATACAAATAGGAATTGGGATGATTTCAAGAGGGGAAGTTGCTTTAATAACAGCAAATATAGGACTTCAGAAAGGCATAATATCAGAGGAAATATTTTTACCTACCATTATAGTTGTAATCCTTACTACTATAATAACACCTGTATTATTAAAAATATCCTTTTCTCATAAACTTGAAAAATCAGTTAATGTGGACAATTAAATAATTATCTATATGTGATTTTATAGTAAAAATTTAACTTATACGTAGGGATATGTTGACAATACTGAAGACACATTTAAATATTTTTAATTAGTCTTAGCTGGAATTTGAGAAAAACTTAGAACCTAGATATGTTTGAGCGAAGCGAGTTTATCTAGGTTCTTTTATATTATTATGAAACTCCTCTTCCTTTGGTCAGATGAGTACTCACAGAGGCGGGTAAGTCGAGTTTTAAGGTTGTTTAGCTAAAACTACTGTACCTTTACTTTCTATAACTATCGATGTTCTCCATAATTTTCAACGCAACCTCTGGTTTATTCATAGTGTATATGTGGACTCCCTTAACTCCATTATTAATTAAGTTATTTATCTGTTCTATAGCATATCCTATAGCATACTCCTTAAAAGCTTGTTGGTCATGCTCATATTTTGATATAATTTCTTTTAGCATTTCTGGAATTACGGCTCCTGAGAGTGACACTATTCGTTCTATCTGTTTCACACTAGTAATTGGCATGATTCCTGCAATTACAGGTATATTTATGTTATTTTTGTGAATCTTGTCTGCAAACTTATTAAAAATATTGTTATCAAAGAAAAGTTGAGTAATTAAGAAATCTACACCTTCTGATACCTTTTCTTTTAGATGCTTTATATCTTCATCAATATCCGTACATTCTATATGTCCTTCTGGATATGCAGCTGCTGCAATAGAAAATTCACCTATATCCCATATATCTCTAATTAAATCCTTTGCATATTTATAATTTAAGTCCTCTTTACCAGCAAAATCCTTAGGGATATCACCTCTTAAAGCAAGTACATTATTTACATTGTGATTTTTTAATTCACTTAAGATTTCTTTTATTTCATCTTTAGTAGAACTTACACAAGTTAGATGTGCTAATGCCTCTATTCCAAACTCATTTTTTATCTTAGATGATATTTCAACTGTTCTATCTTTACTGCTTCCACCAGCCCCATAAGTTACACTAATAAAATCTGGCTTCAACTTGCTTAGCTCCGCAATGGTTTTATATATACTATCTAAATTTTGATCCTTTTTAGGTGGGAATATTTCAAATGAAACAGTTTGTTTTTTTTCTGAAAGTATATCTTTTATAAACATGTATAATTCTCCTTTATCTATTTACAATTTAAGACATGGTTATCTATAATTATTTTAAAATAAAAAGCTACCTTTCCACAAGAAAAGTAGCTTACATGAAAATTACATAATCACTTCTAGCTCTCTTCTTATCTATCAGAATAAAAGCATTCTGCAGGAATTGACACCGATACATTTATATAAAAATGCCGGTTGTCGGGTTTCACAGGGCCAGTCCCTCCACCTCTCTTGATAAGAAACGTTTTTATAATAACATTTATTGCTAATAATAATATTTTTTTTTGTTATTGTCAATACTATTTTTGTGTATATATAAAATATATGTCCATGTTACACCGCACAAAACAAAGATTTATCCGATGACTATCCGCAAAATATATTCATTTATTTTAATTTAGGTATTGACATTATGTACTAATACTTGGTATGATGTTATCAATCAAATACGGAACTTCTTATCCAGAGCGGCTGAGGGACTGGCCCTATGATGCCCGGCAACCTGAATATTTATTCAACGGTGCTAATTCCAGCAGGTATAATACCTGGGAGATGAGAAGCTAGAGGAATGTAATCTTCTTGTAGCTCATCTACAAGAAGATTTTTTATTTTATCATAAAATCCTTAAGCTAATAACTATTATAGATATTTGGCATAATAAATTAACTATATTAAACTCATAGGAGTTCCAAACAAAATAAATTATCATATTTAGGAGGAATTTAAAATGGCAAAAGAATTATCATTTGATACTATTCAAGTACACGGAGGACAAGAGGTTGACCCAGCTTCTAAATCAAGAGCAATACCAATATATCAAACAACATCTTATGTTTTTGATGATGCACAAGATGCTGCTGACCTATTTGGTTTAAAGAAATTTGGAAACATATATTCACGTTTAACAAACCCAACAAATGCAGCTTTCGAAACTAGAGTTGCTTTACTTGAAGGTGGAGTTGCCGGCGTAGCTACTGCTTCAGGAATGGCTGCAATCACTTATTCAATATTAAATATTGCTGGTGCTGGAGACGAAATAGTTGCTGCTGCAACTCTTTACGGTGGTACTTATTCTTTATTTGTTCATACTCTACCGAACTTTGGAATTAAAGTTAACCTTGTAAACCCTGATAACGTAGAAGAATTTGAAAAAGCTATAAACGATAAAACAAAGGCTGTTTATATAGAAAGTATAGGAAATCCAGGAATTAACATAATCGACATTCAAGCAGTTGCGGATATTGCTCATAAAAATGGAATACCTCTAATTGTTGATAATACTTTTGCATCACCATATCTTTTAAAACCAATCGAATTTGGTGCTAATATTGTTGTACACTCTGCTACTAAATTCATCGGTGGCCATGGTACATCAATAGGAGGAGTAATTGTTGATTCAGGAAAATTCAACTGGGATAACGGAAAATTCCCTGGTCTTGTAGAACCAGACGAAAGTTATCACGGACTTAAGTATTTTGAAACATTTGGAAACTTAGCATATGCTATAAAAATTAGAACATCTCTTTTAAGGGACCTAGGAGCAGCTATATCTCCATTTAACTCCTTCATACTAACACTTGGACTTGAAACTCTATCACTAAGAGTTCAAAAACATGTAGACAATGCTAAAAAAGTGGCTGAGTTCTTAAGCAAGCACCCTAAGATTGAATGGGTAAATTACCCTGGACTAGAAGGAAATAAATATTACGATTTAGCTAAAAAATATCTTCCAAAGGGACCTGGTTCTATATTTACATTCGGAGTAAAAGGTGGAGCTGAAGCTGGTAAAAAGCTAATAGGCTCAATTGAAATATTCTCTCATCTTGCTAACGTAGGGGATGCTAAATCATTAATAATTCACCCTGCTTCTACAACTCACTCTCAGCTTGATGAAGAACAATTAGTTCAAGCAGGAGTTAAACCTGAACTTATAAGAGTTTCTATAGGTATTGAAGATGCAGATGACTTAATAGCAGCTCTTTCAGATGCATTAGATCAAATCTAATATAACAGAGGTAGAACCTTTAAGAACATATGAGGAAATAATATAACTAAACCTAATATATATACTTTAAAATTTAATTTACCACTAGAAATATCATAACATGATGTTTTTAGTGGTAAATCTTCTTATAAACTTTCAACTGTGCAAATTAAGCTAGGGAGGTATTTTTTTGAACAAGTTTTTATATAGAAAAGAAAATTATAAGGAGTATTTGACTTTTGCATTGGATGAAGATTTTCTTCTAGAAAGCAAAAAGACATTTGGACCCATAACCTTATGTTACGAAAGTTATGGAACTTTAAATGCAGAAAAGAATAACTGTATTCTTATAACTCACGCTCTAACTGGAAACTCCCATATAGCAAAACATGATGAAAATGATGTTGAAGGTTGGTGGGAAGACTTTGTAGGTGCTGGAAAGGTATTTGACACAAATAAGTATTTTATAATTTGTTCAAATATTTTAGGAGGATGTAATGGCTCTACTGGACCATCTTCAATAAATCCGAAAACCGGTAAGCACTATGGTATAGAGTTTCCTATAATAACTATAAAAGATATGGTCAATGCTCAAAAAAAGATCTTTGAGTATTTAGATATTAATCATTTAGTTGCTGCAGTTGGCGGCTCCATGGGTGGCATGCAATCTCTTCAGTGGGCTGCATCATATCCTGATTTTATGGATGGCATAATAAACTTAGCTGCACCTCTTAGCTTAAGTTCTGAAGCTGTTGGCATAGACCATATTATGAGAAAATCTATAATGTGTGATCCAAATTGGAACAATGGAGATTATTATAGTTCAAAACTTCCTTCAAATGGCTTATCAATTGCAAGAATGGTTGCTATGTTAACTTATCAAACAAGAGATTTAATGAATTTAAAGTTTGGAAGAAAGCTTAAAAGCAATGTTGAAGACTTTTACAATGATTTCAATGCAGAATTTCAAATAGATAGTTACTTAAGTTATCAAGGATTAAAGCTTGTAGATAGATTTGATGCAAATAGTTATCTATATCTTACGCGAGCTCTTGATTTATTTGATTTAAAAAGAGAATATGGCACTTATGAAAGCGCATTAAGTCGTATTAAGGCTAAATTTTTACTTGCAGCAGTATCTTCTGATGCTCTTTTTCAATTGAATGAACTTAGAAAAACAAGAGATGCCTTAAGAATAAGCGGAGTAGACTTAGAATACCATGAAGTACAGTCAGACTATGGTCATGATTCTTTTTTAATTGAAGTTGAAAAATATAAATACTTCTTGGCTGAATTTTTGGATAACCTATATGTAGAAACTAATTTAGATAACACATCTAATAACTTTATCAATCTGACTTCAAGACAGGAGGTATTTTAATGATATCAATAGCAATACTAGGTTATGGAGTAGTAGGTACAGGTATAACCCAGTTAATAAACAAAAATAAGGATAGGACTAAAAAGACTACTGGAGAAGATATTATTATATCTAATATCTTAGTAAGAGATATAAATAAACATAAAAAAAAGGGAAACTCTCACATTTTAACAGACAATATTGATGAAGTTTTCGAAAAACCACTAGATATTGTTGTAGAGCTGATGGGTGGAGTTAACCCTGCATATAACTATGTCAAAAGAGCACTATTAGAAAAAAAACATGTAGTAACAGCTAATAAAGATTTAATTGCTGAACATGGCAAAGAATTATTAGATTTGGCTACTGAGAACGATGTTACTCTAAATTTTGAAGCCAGCGTTGGCGGAGGCATTCCTATTTTAAAACCTCTTATAGAATGTCTATCAGTAAACGAAATAATAGGTATAAAGGCTATTTTAAATGGCACAACAAATTTTATTCTTTCGAAAATGGATAAAGAAAACATGAGTTACGAAGATGCACTTAAGCTAGCTCAAGAATTGGGTTTTGCGGAAGCTAATCCTTCATCAGATGTTTTAGGTTATGACGCCGCAAGAAAAATCTCTATCCTTTCAACTATATCCTATGATAAAAGGGTTAATTGCCAAGAAATAGGAATTAATGGTATAACAAATATAGATAAAGAAGATTTTAAATATGCTAAACTAGCAGGATGTACTATAAAATTACTAGCTATTAGTGAAAAACAAGATAACAGGATTCACGCATCTGTACAACCAGTAATGGTAAAGTTAGCCTCACCGCTTGCTCAACTAGATAACGAGTTAAACGGCATAATCATAGAAGGTGATGCCGTAGGTGATATATTTTTCTCTGGAAAAGGAGCAGGAATGCTTCCCACTGCCAGTGCAGTATTTGGAGATATAATAGATATAATTCAGAACAAGAGTAAAAAAATAACTAAATTTAGTAATGAACCAGCTGAAATAGACCCTAAGTGGAATAAAGAAGCTAGCTGGCTAATTCGAGTTAAAACTAATAATAGATTAGATACTATAAGCAACTTAGCCAACAGTTTTAAAAACTGCTATATATATTCAGAGATATTAACTAACCATAAAGAGGTTGTAGCATTAATTAGCAATGAGTGTGAACATCATATAGATTCAATATTAAGTGAAATATCTACACTTTCATCTTCTGAAAGTGTAAAGAAATTTATGGTATTATCCCATAATTAGAAATATACAGATGCTCGCAGTGAAAATTTAACTTATTATACAAAAATATAAATCCTATGCTAATAAAACAGCATAGGATTTATATTTTTACATACATTATTTTACTTGAGAATTGTACATAATAATATTATATATTTTTACTATTATTTGGAGTATAAGTTAAGTTTCCACTCAGGTATACTATAATCTAAGAAGGAGCTATAAATTATGAAAGAAATATATACTGTAGGACATTCTTCTCATGATAACATATATTTTTTAGAACTTCTAAAAAAATATAATATTAACTGCATTATAGATATAAGAAGTGTTCCTTTTTCAAAGTATGTACCACATTTTAATAAAAATGTAATAAAAAAATTTTTAAATATAAATGGAATATACTGCATATACATGGCAGAGGAATTTGGGGCAATAAGAACTAACATTGATTTATTTCACCCTAATGGCTATCTAGATTTTAATAAAGTTAAAGAACTAAAATCCTTTAGTGAAGGATTAGAAAGACTTAAAGATGGTATAAAAAAAGGATACAAAATATGTATAATGTGTACAGAAAAAGATCCTATAGACTGCCATAGAAGCATAATGATAGCGCCTGAATTGATAAAGAATAACTATTCAGTAATACATATAATGCCTGATGGAAGCACTCAGACACAACAACAGTTAGAAGATAGATTATTAAGAATGTATAATTTAAACTTAACCCAACAGGACATATTCTCATTTAAAAAACAGTTGGAAGATAAAAATAATTTAATAGAGAGAGCCTTAAAATTAAGAAATGCTGATATAGGATATAAAATCAAGAAAACAGAAAACCGAATTACACCGTGAGTTTACAACATGTAACTGAACTGTTTTTATTTATTCATCTTTTAATCCTTTAGGATATCCTGTGCCATATATCTTTTATAATGTGTTAATTATAATAAAAAAACCTCATCTTAAGATGAGGTTTTTTACAAAAGTGTACACAATATAGATTTATTAATTTATACTATAGCTTTTATAATAGCATCCGCAAATTCATCAGTTCCAGCATCTCCACCAAGATCAGCTGTAACAACTTTACCTTCTTTTATTACCTTAGCAACAGCAGCTTCTATTTTAGCTGCAGCTTCTAATTCTCCAAGGTGATTAAGCATCATTACTCCTGATAAAATTGTAGCTACAGGGTTTGCTTTGTTTTGTCCTGCAATATCTGGAGCAGATCCGTGAGCTGGTTCAAATACAGCTCCATCTTCCCCTATATTAGCACCTGGCACCATACCAAGTCCTCCTACAAGACCTGCAGCCAAATCTGAGATTATATCTCCATATAAATTAGGCATTACTAGCAAATCATATTTTTCTGGATCCATTACTAATTTCATACTCATAGCATCTACTATTACATCATCAAATTTTACATCTTCATATGCTTCTGCTACATTTCTAGCACATCTTAAGAAAAGTCCATCAGATAATTTCATGATATTAGCTTTATGCACAGCAGTTACTTTAGTTCTGCCATGTTTTTTTGCATAATCAAATGCATATTTTACAATTCTATCACTAGCTTTTTTAGATATTATTTTTATACTTTCAGCAATATCCTCGCTTACCATATGTTCTATTCCAGCATATAAATCTTCTGTGTTTTCTCTGAATATAACTAGGTCTACATCACTAAATCTAGATTTTATTCCTTCATAAGTCTTTATTGGTCTTATATTTGCATAGAGATTTAATGTTTGTCTTAATGTAACATTGACACTTCTAAATCCCTTTCCTACAGGAGTAGTTACAGGTCCTTTTAAGGCTACTTTATTTTTCTTTATGCTATCTAAAACATAATCTGGTAACGGTGTTCCGTACTCTTTAATAACCTCTTCACCAGCTTTTACTACTTCCCATTCTATTTTAACACCAGCAGCATCTATTACCTTTCTAGCTGCTGCTGTAACCTCTGGTCCAATTCCATCTCCAGGTATAAGTGTAATTTTATGTGTCATATGAATTTCCTCCCAACTCTATGCATTTTCTTTAACTAAGTTTAATAATCCGCCTGCCTTTATCATTCTTCTTTGTCTATCCGTAGCATTAAATAGCACTTTGTACTCTTGTTTTTTTGTAGTATTTTTAACTATGATTACATCGTTATTTACTTGCTCTAGTGCATTATCAATAACTAATTCGTCCATAGCATCTATGTTGTTGTAATCTTCAACATTTTCGAATACTAATGGTATTATACCATTGTTTATTAAGTTAGCCATATGAATTCTAGCAAAGGATTTAGCTATTACAAACTTAACGCCAAGATAAAGTGGTGCTAAAGCAGCATGCTCTCTACTTGAACCTTGACCATAATTGCTTCCACCAACTATAATACCACCGCCATTTTCCTTAGCTTTCTTAGGGAAATCTGCATCACTAGGTGTTAAGCAGTATTCTGATAAGTATGGTATATTTGATCTATAAGGTAAAAGCTTAGCATTTGAAGGCATTATATGGTCTGTTGTTATATTATCTCCAACCTTAGTTAAAACCTTACCGCTAACTATGTTTTCTAAAGCTTTTGCTTTAGGGAATGGCTTAATGTTAGGTCCTCTAACTACTTCTACATCTTCTCCATCAACAGCTGGTGGTACTACTAAGTTGTCATTTATTAAAAATTCCTTAGGCATTTCTATCTCAAAATCATCCCCTAAGGTTCTTGGATCTGTAATATATCCAGTTAAAGCAGATGCTGCAGCAATTTCAGGACTTACTATATAAACATTAGCTGAAGTTGTTCCTGATCTTCCTTCAAAGTTTCTGTTAAAGGTTCTAAGTGAAACTGCGTTAGTAGCAGGAGATTGTCCCATACCTATACATGGACCACAAGCACTTTCTAAAATTCTTGCTCCTGCTGCAACCATGGTAGCAAGTGCTCCATTTTCAGCAATCATAGTTAAAACTTGTTTTGAACCTGGTGCAATAACTAGGGAAACATTTTCGTTAATAGTTTTTCCTTCTAGTATTTTTGCTACCTTCATCATATCTGCATATGAAGAGTTTGTACAGCTTCCAATAGCAACTTGATTAACCTTAACATCTTTTAATGTTGATACAGCTACTACATTATCTGGGCTGTGAGGGAATGCTGCTTGTGGTTCTAATTGTGATAAATCTATCTCTACTATTTCATCATATAAAGCATCTTCATCAGCTTTTAACTCTATAAAATCTTTTTCTCTTTTCTGAGCCTTTAGGAATTCGTATGTTACTTCATCGCTTGGGAACACAGATGTTGTTGCACCAAGTTCTGCACCCATGTTAGTAATAGTTGCTCTTTGTGGCACAGATAGAGTCTTAACTCCTTCTCCAGTATATTCAAATACTCTACCTACTCCACCTTTTACAGTAAGTCTTTTTAAAAGTTCTAATATAATATCTTTTGCAGTAACCCAAGGACTTAACTTTCCAGTAAGATTTACTTTAACTACCTTTGGCATATTTATATAATATTCTCCGCCACCCATAGCTACAGCTACATCTAATCCACCTGCTCCGATAGCAAGCATTCCTATTCCACCACCTGTAGGAGTATGGCTATCTGAACCCAATAGGGTATCTCCTGGAATTCCAAATCTCTCAAGGTTTACTTGATGACATATTCCATTACCAGGCTTTGAAAAATATATTCCGTGTTTCTTTGCTACTGTTTGTATATACAAATGATCATCAGCATTTTCAGGACCTGATTGTAATATATTATGATCTATATATGCTACAGACTTTTTAGTCTTAACCTTATCTATTCCTAAAGCTTCAAATTGAAGATAAGCCATAGTTCCAGTGGAGTCCTGAGTTAACGTATGGTCTATCTTTATTGCAACTTCTTTACCAGCAACCATTTCTCCTTTTACAAGATGATTCTTTATTATTTTTTGTGTAACATTTAATCCCATTTTATAATCCTCCATATATATAATAAGCTATTTTATCCATTTGTAACCAGCCAGAAGTCTCTCACTTTCACAAACAGTAAGCTAGGACTTCTATCTGCTGAATTAATTCAAGTTTGCTTATGACTAACCTCAAACTTTTAACTTGCTCTTCCTTCTCTATTCTCTTGGATTTCAGGAATTACCTTATTAACTATTGCTTCTAATTCATTGTTTCCAATAATAGTTGTTCTACCATCTACATATTGTTCGTTAACCCATTCTCTTATTTCTTCAATTCTAGGATCTCTTTTATCTATTTTTTTGTCATTTTGAAGTTTGTAGTAAGTATTTATCCAAGCAGCAATACCAGCTAAACCTGAATATTGGTTAACAGCAACAACTACAGGTCTTCCTAAGATTTTATCTGTGTCAAATATATTGTAAATTTCTTCGTCTTTAAGAATTCCATCAGCATGTATACCAGCTCTTGTTACATTAAACTCGCTTCCAACAAAAGGAGTTCTATCAGGTATAGTGTAATTCATTTCTGACTTAAAGAATTCTGCTATTTCTGTAATTATGCCAAGATTCATATTTTTAGTAGTTCCTTTAAGCTGAGCATATTCAAAAATCATGGCTTCTAACGGACAGTTACCTGTTCTTTCTCCTATACCTAAAAGTGAGGTATTAATTGAGGATGCTCCATAAAGCCAAGCAGTAGTAGAATTGGTTACTACTGAATAAAAATCATTATGACCGTGCCACTCTATGGATTCAGATGGAACATTACAGCTAGTTCTCAACCCATGTATAAGCTTTTGTATACTTCTTGGAAGAGCTGCTCCGCTATGTGACACACCAAGACCTAAAGTATCACATACTCTTACTTTTACAGGTATTTTAGCCTGATGTGAAAGTTCCATTAACTTATTTACAAGAGGAACTACAAATCCATAAAAATCTGCTCTAGTTATATCTTCTAAATGACATCTAGGACGTATACCATTGACTAAAGCTTCCTCTACAACAGACAGATACATTTCCATAACCTGCTGTCTAGTCATATTTAGCTTTTTAAATATATGATAATCTGAACAAGACATAAGCATACCTGTTTCTTTTATTCCCATAGACTTTACTAACTTGAAATCCTCTTTATTAGCTCTAATCCAAGAAGTAACCTCTGGAAACTTATATCCTCTGTTCATACAGACTTCTGCTGCTTCCCTATCCTTTTCTGTGTAAAGAAAAAACTCTGTTTGTCTAATTATTCCTGAATTGTTATCTAACTCATGGAGATAATCAAATATCTTTATTATTTGTTCAGAAGTATAGGGAGGCATTGATTGCTGACCATCTCTAAAGGTAGTATCTGTAATCCATATATCTTCTGGTAACTCCATAGGCACCTGAATACCATCAAAAGTTATCTTTGGTACTTCAGAATACGGAAATATATCCTTGTAGAGATTTGGTACATCTACGTCTTGCAAACAATGTTGATATAAATTTTTCTTTAAAATATTCATTTTACCCTCCTTAAACTTACTAAATCTTAATGGACTCATTATTAAAATCACATTTTTGCATGAAGTTTATCATGTTATTGCAATTTTTATTTTAATTTTTAAAAAATAATTTTCTTATGTTTATACCCCGTTTTGCATATTTATTAGTTTTTACAAGGTTTTTCATTATATATTAGTATAATTATTCTCTTATTGTAGCATTTTTCATGAATATTGGCAAATAGAAATTTTTATTTTTTTGTAATACGGCCTCCATGTTTTTTCACATAGTTTATTTTTAACAAATAAAAGGACTTTTTTTATATAAATTGGCACTATATCTATAATTGCTAAACCGTTGGAAACAGTTAAGTTATTGCATTTTACATAAATTTACAGCAAACATCTGCATTATTTTAATATTTATTTTAAAATATTAAGTTTTTATAGTTTTATTTAGGATATTTAGTCAAATTATATTGTAATAAGTAATATTTTTTTATTCAAGTTTAAAATAATTTGTATATTTATCACCTATTTTATACTTTGAAGATGAATATTATGTTTAAAAATATACACAAAGGATCATAATATGAAAACCTTATCATAATTTAGTAAATATTTTTTCAATATCTTAATCTTTAATAAGCTGTAGGCTGTATTTGACTTACACAACCTTTCTAAATTGAATAATATAGTATATGTTCTTGTAACCAGGGGCAAAGTAAGAAACGCACTCTTCTAATTCATTAAATGTTTAGAAGAGTGCATTTCTTAAAATTTTTTAATCAACTAGAAGTATTAGCAGCAAAGTTGATTAAAAATAATATACTTTGTAAACTGTAGATTATTTATGCAATTTTAGGGATACGGCAGCGATTCGTGTAAAAAACAAACATAAGACAGTATTTTCCACTTTCACAAACTATAAATCACGAATGGATCTACTGACTTGTGGTTGTTATGACGTTAAAAAATACCATTCCGACATAACTTATAGATGAATTATATCACTATATTTCACAAATCCAATGTTTTTTCTGAAATCCCAACCTTAGACCCATTGAAAAGTATTTAACCTGACTAAGGATTAGTAGCATATTCCGGAGTATAATTTTAGTTCTCATCTTGGCTGTCATTCTTTAAAGCTTAAGCTTTATTTCTCTATAGTAATCTTTTCTGATATTATATCCCTTAAATATTCCGCTAAATTTGCTTGTTCCTCTTTTAAAAGTTCCTTAGGATATACAGGCTTACATATAGTAACCTTAACTTCTCCAGACTTTATATATCCATTTTTATTTCCTTCTCTTAGCTTGTAGCTTCCATCTATAGCTACTGGCACTATAGGTACCCCTGATTTTAATGCAAGCTTCATACTGCCCTTCTTAAACTCTCCAATTTTAGGACCTTTACTTCTCGTTCCTTCTGGAAAAATTGCCATGTTGTAACCATTATTTAAATTGTCGATACCCTCATTAATAGATTTTATGGATTCTCTTACGTTATCTCTATCCATAAATATACATCTAAGTTGCTTCATCCAATAGCTTACTATTTTAACCTTTAATATTTCTTTTTTAGCAATAAACCCTACAGGTTTACCTATGCTTGACATAAGTATAGGAATATCTAAATACCCTTGATGGTTAGCTACATAGAGACATGTCTCATTAGGGATATTCTCCTTTCCTATTACATGTACCTTAGCCCCTACTACCCCTAGAACATGTAATGCCCATTCTCTTGCTACTTTATTTATGTAACATTCTACTTCTTCTTTACTCTTATATTTTCTTAAACTCTCTAATTTAGACTTCTTAAAAAGCGTTAGAAGCATATATATAAAGAAATCTAAATAAAATAAACAAGTTTTTATCATTTATTTCTTCTCTCCTTTAAATAAAATTAAAAATTATTCCATAAGCTGCTATACAACAATATATTATATCATATTTATTATACTAGAGCCTTAAGTTTAACAAACAAGTAATAGTTTAATAAAATAAATGTAAATACTTTACATAGAATACAAATAAATTTACTTTCTAGATAAACACGCCCGAAATTTAACTTATACTCCGGGATATGTTATCATGCTTTGTCACGTTAAATATTTCTAATTAGTCTAAAGCTCAAATTTGATAAAAATCTAAGAACTTTGATAAACTCGCTATGCTCAAACATATCTAAAGTCCTAAGATTTTTTATCAAATTTTCACTAAGACTAATAAAAAATATTTAAATGTGACTTAAGCATTGATAATATATCCCTACGTATAAGTTAAATTTAAGTTGTGGTTATATATATTTCTCTTTACTTATTTATATAAAATGGTAAACTTATAAATGGTGAACTTATGTTTGTATTCTATAGCAAAGGAGTTGTGCAAATTGAAAGCATATAAAAGTTTTCTAAGATTATTTATAATACTTGTAGTATTAGTTTTTTCTTTAACTGGCTGCAATGGGGAAGATAATAATACCAAATCTGCCTCCAATACAAGTAGTGAAAACTCTATAAAAATTAGTTATATTGATGTTGGACAAGGTGACAGTGTACTTATACAAATTAACAATAAAAACTTACTTATAGACGCTGGTCCAGCAGAAAGCAATGATAAATTAATGAGTTATCTAAGTAAGCAAAATATAAAAAAATTTGACTACATAATTACTACCCATCCCCATGAAGATCATATTGGTGGCATGAGTAGTATAATAAAAAAGTACAATATTGGAGAGTTCTATGCACCAAAAGTAACAACTAATACTAAGACCTTTGAAACTATGGTAAATGCATTAAAATCAAAAAATATAAAGATAACCGCAGCAAAGTCTGGAATGAATCTAGATTTAGGTAAAAATACAAAGTGTGAAATTATCGCTCCAAACAATACTAAATATGAGGATCTTAATGACTATTCTATAGTAGTAAAAATAACCTATGGTAGCTCTAAATTCTTATTTACTGGTGATGCAGAAAAAACAAGCGAAAAAGAAATCCTTAGTAAAAATTACGATATATCTAGTGATGTATTAAAGGTTGGACACCATGGAAGTTCCTCTTCTTCATCTAAGGCTTTTTTAGATAAAGTTTCTCCTAAAATAGCTATCATAAGCTGTGGTAAAAATAATGATTATGGCCATCCTCATCGTGAAACATTAAATGAACTAAAAAACAGAAATGTAAAGGTATATAGAACAGATGTTGACGGTACAATAATCTTAACCAGTGATGGTAATAAAATAGTTAAGCAATAGAAAAAAGTATGTATGCACAGATACTGTCATTATAGTAGCATACATACTTTTTTATTATATATGTTAGGAACAAAGCGGCCACAACCGCCTTTTTTTGCATTCACCCTACTTACATTTCATTCTTTGTAATATTTTACATAAACTTGCAAACCTTTTGTTTTCAATGCCTTACGTTATGTTTTTTGTACAAAAAAGCTTTAAATTCCTACTAAATAAAAAAAACTGCTTAAAGCAGTCTTGATTCTATGCATATCAAAAATAAAATGGCTCCGTGGAGAGGATTCGAACCTCCAACCCTTCGGTTAACAGCCGAATGCTCCACCATTGAGCT